>JBDTDY010000248.1:0-10407 GCA_039922835.1 Ornithinibacter sp. | reverse complement strand
TCAAGGTCAACGAGGAGGTCGAGATCGTCGGCATCCACACCGGCCCGGCGGCCAAGACCACCGCGACCGGCATCGAGATGTTCCGCAAGCTGCTCGACGAGGGGCGTGCGGGCGAGAACGTCGGCCTGCTCCTTCGTGGCATCAAGCGCGAGGACGTCGAGCGCGGCCAGGTCGTCGTCAAGCCGGGTTCGATCACCCCGCACACCGACTTCGACGCCAACGTCTACATCCTGTCCAAGGACGAGGGTGGCCGTCACACCCCGTTCTACGACAACTACCGCCCCCAGTTCTACTTCCGCACCACGGACGTCACCGGTGTCGTGAAGCTGCCTGAGGGCACCGAGATGGTCATGCCCGGTGACAACACCGAGATGGCCGTCGAGCTCATCCAGCCCATCGCGATGGAGGAGGGCCTGAAGTTCGCCATCCGCGAGGGAGGCCGCACCGTCGGCGCCGGCCGGGTCACCAAGATCAACAAGTGACCTGACGCCGGGACACCCCGGCAGCCATGACGAAGGGCCCGTATGCCACCCGGCACGCGGGCCCTTCGCCATGCCCGGGGCGGGAGAGGCCACGGAACGCTCCGTCGGAGCCCGGGGATGCCGGATGCCGGATGCCGGATGCCGGATGCCGGGTGCCGGGTGCCGGATGCCGGGCGGCGGCGGCGCGCTCGCTGGCGTGGTGCGTCGTCCGCAGGGCATCAGGGCAGCAGGGCCGTAGGCAGTGGGACAGCAAGGCAGTAGGGCCGTGTGGCACCAGGAAGGCCCGGCGCGCCATGTCAACGAGGATGCCGGAGCGCTGCGTCGAGGAGGTGTAGGGCTCGATTTGGTCGGTGCCTCCTCCGTCTGGCACACTAATCAGGTTGCTTGGCGTGCCGTGCTCGTCCCCCGGGACAGGAACGGACCACCGCGATGAGATCACGAACCGCCCTCGGCGGGGCGGCTCGCTCGCGAAGTGCCAGGCCCCGGTTCCACAGGGACCACCGATCCGATGGGCAGAAGCGGGAAACCGTGCGCGTCGGGCCGCGGAGAATGGGCGACACGCCCGACCGCGGGGGTCGGCGGTCACGAAGAGCCGACACCAAGACAGAAGCACGGCGAGTAGAGAGACGGGAACGTCAGATGGCGGGACAGAAGATCCGCATCCGCTTGAAGTCGTATGACCACGAGGTCATCGACAGCTCGGCGCGAAAGATCGTTGACACGGTCACCCGCGCCGGTGCGACCGTGGTCGGCCCCGTGCCGCTCCCGACGGAGAAGAACGTGTTCTGCGTCATCCGGTCGCCGCACAAGTACAAGGACAGCCGCGAGCACTTCGAGATGCGCACCCACAAGCGCCTCATCGACATCATCGACCCGACGCCCAAGGCCGTCGACTCGCTGATGCGTCTCGACCTCCCGGCTGACGTCAACATCGAGATCAAGCTCTGAGGCTGACGACATGACCACCACCACTGCCACCAAGACCCAGAAGGGCCTGCTGGGCACCAAGCTCGGCATGACCCAGGTGTGGGACGAGAGCAACCGCCTCGTGCCCGTCACCGTGATCCAGGCCGGCGCCAACGTCGTCACGCAGGTGCGCGACGCCGAGACGGACGGTTACGCCGCGGTTCAGATCGGCTTCGGCGCGATCGACCCGCGGAAGGTCACCAAGCCGCTCACGGGTCACTTCGACAAGGCCGGCGTCACGCCGCGCCGCTTCCTCATCGAGATCCGCACTGCCGACGCCGCGGACTACACCCCCGGCCAGGAGCTCGGCGCCGACACCTTCGAGGTCGGTCAGTCCGTCGACGTGTCCGCGACCACCAAGGGGAAGGGCTTCGCCGGTGTGATGAAGCGTCACGGCTTCCACGGCGTCTCCTCCTCGCACGGCTCGCACCGCAACCACCGCAAGCCCGGCTCGATCGGTGGCTGCGCCACCCCGGGTCGCGTCTTCAAGGGCATGCGGATGGCCGGTCGCATGGGCGGGGTCCGACAGACCACCCAGAACCTCACGATCCACGCCGTGGACGCAGAGAAGGGCCTGCTGCTGCTCAAGGGTGCCGTTCCAGGCCCCCGCGGCGTGACGGTCCTCGTGCGTTCGGCCGCGAAGGGGGCCTGACCCAGATGGCTATCAAGACACTGACCGTCGAGCTCCCCGCGGAGATCTTCGGAGTGCAGACCAACATCCCGCTCATTCACCAGGTCGTCGTCGGCCAGCTCGCGGCAGCACGCCAGGGCACGCACTCGACGAAGACCCGTGGCGAGGTCCGTGGTGGCGGGCGCAAGCCCTACCGCCAGAAGGGCACCGGCCGCGCCCGTCAGGGCTCGACCCGTGCGCCGCAGTTCGCCGGCGGTGGCGTCGTCCACGGCCCGCAGCCGCGTGACTACAGCCAGCGGACCCCCAAGAAGATGAAGGCCGCTGCCCTGCGTGGCGCCCTGTCCGACCGGGCCCGTCACGACCGCATCCACGTCGTCGACTCCATCTCCAGGGGCGACGTGCCCTCGGCGAAGGATGCCGCGGCGCTGCTGGTCGGGTTGACCGACCGCAAGAACATGCTCATCGTGCTCGACCGCACCGACACCGTCTCGATGAAGTCGGTCCGCAACCTCGAGAACGTGCACGTCCTCGCAGTCGACCAGCTCAACACCTATGACGTGCTGTGCGCCGACGACGTCGTGTTCACCCAGGCGGCGTACGAGACCTTCACGGGAGCCCACCTCGCCGTGACGACCAAGTCCGCCAAGGCTGAGAAGCCGGCGAAGGCCGAGAAGTCCGCCAAGGCTGAGAAGCCCGCGAAGGCCGAGAAGCCTGTCAAGGCCGAGAAGCCTGCGAAGGTCGAGAAGCCTGCGAAGGCTGAGAAGTCCGAGGCCACCGCCGAGCTCACGCTCGACGACGCCGCGACCGACGAAGCGGCGACGGCACCTGCCGCTGCCGTGGACCTGCCCAAGGGCGCGGTTGCCGCGACCGAGGACGGGGTCGCGCCGGAGGGTTTCCCTGTCAAGGGCAACGCGGACTCGGGCAAGTACCACGAGCCCGACGGCCAGTGGTATGAGCAGACCGTGGCGGAGTTTTGGTTCAAGAGCGCCAAGGCTGCCGAGAAGGCCGGCTTCACCAAGGCCGGCGCGAAGAAGTCGGAGGACGAGAAGTGACCCAGGGCAAGAATCCCCGCGACATCCTGATCTCGCCGGTTGTCTCCGAGAAGTCCTACGGGCTCCTGGACGAGGGCAAGTACACCTTCATCGTGGACCCGCGCTCGAACAAGACCGAGATCAAGATCGCCGTCGAGGAGATCTTCAAGGTCAAGGTCGACTCCGTGCACACGATGAACCGCCGTGGCAAGACACGCCGCACCCGCTTCGGCATCGGCAAGCGCAAGGACACCAAGCGCGCGATCGTCACCCTCCGCGAGGGCTCGATCGACATCTTCGGCAGCGCCGGCGCCTGAGGAACTGAGGAAACGTAAATGGGTATCCGCAAGTACAAGCCGACGACGCCGGGGCGTCGCGGGTCGAGCGTGGCCGACTTCGTCGAAGTCACCCGCTCCACCCCCGAGAAGTCCCTGGTCCGTCCGCTCACCAAGACTGGTGGTCGTAACAACAACGGCCGCATCACCACGCGTCACATCGGTGGTGGCCACAAGCGCGCCTACCGCCTGATCGACTTCCGTCGCCATGACAAGGACGGCGTGCCGGCAAAGGTCGCTCACATCGAGTACGACCCGAACCGCACCGCTCGCATCGCACTGCTGCACTTCGCCGACGGGGAGAAGCGCTACATCCTCGCCCCGAAGGGCCTGGAGCAGGGCATGGAGATCGAGCACGGGCCGACCGCCGACATCAAGCCCGGCAACAGCCTGCCGCTGCGCAACATCCCGACCGGTACTGTCGTCCACGCCGTGGAGCTCAGGCCCGGTGGCGGTGCGAAGATCGCCCGCTCCGCCGGGGTGCGCGTGCAGCTCGTCGCCAAGGACGGCCCCTACGCGCAGCTGCGCATGCCGTCCGGTGAGATCCGCAACGTCGACGCGCGCTGCCGCGCGACCGTCGGCGAGGTCGGCAACGCCGAGCAGTCCAACATCAACTGGGGCAAGGCCGGTCGCATGCGCTGGAAGGGCAAGCGCCCGACCGTTCGTGGTGTCGTGATGAACCCGGTCGACCACCCCCACGGTGGTGGCGAGGGCCGCACGTCCGGTGGTCGCCACCCGGTGTCCCCCTGGGGCAAGCCCGAGGGTCGCACCCGCCGCCCCGGCAAGCCCAGCGACAAGCTCATCGTTCGTCGCCGCCGTTCTGGCAAGAAGCGCTGATAGGAGCCTGGAATGCCTCGTAGCCTGAAGAAGGGCCCCTTCATCGACGACCACCTTCAGAAGAAGGTCGACGTCCAGAACGAAGCGGGCACCAAGAACGTCATCAAGACCTGGTCGCGCCGTTCGGTGGTCTCACCGGACATGCTCGGTCACACCCTTGCCGTGCACGACGGCCGAAAGCACGTCCCGGTGTTCGTCACCGAGTCGATGGTCGGCCACAAGCTCGGCGAGTTCGCACCGACCCGCACCTTCAAGGGTCACATCAAGGATGACAAGAAGGGACGTCGTCGCTGATGGCCACCGACACCACCACGACCGAGTCGCGGGCCGTTGCCCGCGGCGTCCGGGTGACGCCGCAGAAGGCGCGCCGGGTCATCGCCCTGATCCGTGGGAAGAACGCCACGGACGCCATCTCGGTGCTTCGCTTCGCCCCCCAGGGTGCGAGCGAGCCCATCCTGAAGGTTCTCGAGTCCGCGATCGCGAACGCCCGCTTCAAGGCGGACAAGACGGCTGAGCGGTTCGACGAGCGCGAGCTCGTCATCGCGTCGGTGTTCGTCGACGAGGGCTCCACCATGAAGCGCTTCCGTCCGCGGGCCCAGGGCCGCGCCGGTCGCATCAACAAGCGCACGAGCCACATCACCGTGGTCGTCGCCCCCAAGCCCGCCAAGACCACGAACGGAGGCACTCGCTGATGGGTCAGAAGGTCAACCCGCACGGTTTCCGTCTCGGGATCACGACAGAGCACAAGAGCCGCTGGTTCGCCGACTCCACCAAGGAGGGTCAGCGCTACCGCGACTACGTCAAGGAAGACGTGGCGATCCGCAAGCTCATGTCCGAGGGCATGGACCGCGCCGGAATCGCCCGTGTCGACATCGAGCGCACCCGTGACCGGGTCCGCGTCGACATCCACACCGCCCGCCCGGGCATCGTCATCGGCCGCCGCGGCGCCGAGGCCGACCGCATCCGCGGTGAGCTAGAGAAGCTCACGGGCAAGCAGGTGCAGCTCAACATCCTCGAGGTCAAGAACCCCGAGATCGAGGCCCAGCTCGTCGCGCAGGGCATCGCCGAGCAGCTCAGCGCCCGCGTGTCGTTCCGTCGCGCCATGCGCAAGGGCATGCAGTCCTCCACGCGCGCCGGTGCCAAGGGCATCCGGGTCCAGGTCTCCGGCCGCCTCGGCGGCGCCGAGATGAGCCGTACCGAGTTCTACCGCGAGGGTCGCGTGCCATTGCACACCCTTCGTGCGCAGATCGACTACGGCTTCTACGAGGCCAAGACCACCTTCGGCCGTATCGGCGTCAAGGTGTGGATCTACAAGGGCGACATGACCGCTCGCGAGCTCGCAGCTCAGCAGGCCACCGCGCCTCGCCAGAACCGCGGACCGCGTCGCGATGGCGCCGACCGTCCGGCTCGTGCCCGCCGCACCGAGGCCCCTGCCGCTCCCGCGGCTCAGGCCCCGGCGGAGCAGGCACCTGCCGCCGCGAGCACCGAGGAGTCCTGACCATGTTGATTCCCCGTCGAGTCAAGCACCGCAAGCAGCACCACCCGGGTCGTTCGGGCGCTGCCAAGGGTGGGACGACCATCGCCTTCGGCGACTACGGCATCCAGGCTCTCGAGCCCGCCTACGTCACCAACCGCCAGATCGAGGCCGCGCGTATCGCGATGACCCGCTTCATGAAGCGTGGCGGCAAGGTCTGGATCAACATCTACCCGGACCGTCCGCTCACCAAGAAGCCGGCCGAGACCCGCATGGGTTCCGGTAAGGGTTCGCCGGAGTGGTGGATCGCCAACGTCAAGCCGGGCCGGATCATGTTCGAGATCTCGGGCGTGCCGGAAGAGACCGCGCGTGAGGCCCTTCGCCTCGCGATGCACAAGCTGCCGATGAAGTGCCGCTTCGTCAGGCGTGAGGGTGGTGACTTCTGATGGCAGTCGGTTCCCAGGACCTGACCTCCACGGAGATGCGTGGGTTCGACGACGAGCGCTTGGTCGACGAGCTGCGCAAGGCCAAGGAGGAGCTGTTCAACCTCCGTTTCCAGTCGGCCACCGGCCAACTGGACAACCACGGGCGGCTGCGCGCCGTCCGCAAGGACATCGCCCGGATCTACACCGAGATGCGTGAGCGCGAGCTCGGCATCGGCGTGAAGGGTGGAGCCAAGTGAGCGAGAAGAAGGACGAGACCGTGACCGAGGCCACCGCCTCCGAGCGCCAGCAACGCAAGAGCCGCCAGGGCTACGTCGTCAGCGACAAGATGCACAAGACCGTCGTGGTCGAGGTCGAGGACCGCGTCAAGCACGCGCTCTACGGCAAGGTCCTGCGACGTTCGAGCAAGGTGAAGGCGCACGACGAGGCCAATGCGGCCGGTGTCGGTGACCGCGTGCTCATCATGGAGACCCGGCCCCTCTCGGCGACCAAGCGCTGGCGCGTGGTCGAGATCCTCGAAAAGGCGAAGTAATGCCCTGCGGGAGAGTGGCCCCCGCACCCCCCGCGTAGTTCGGCCAGGCTCTGCAGCCTCATGGCCAGGCAGAGAACCAGCACGACGTATAGGAGAAAAGACAAGTGATCCAGCAGGAGTCGCGACTGCGCGTCGCCGACAACACCGGTGCGAAGGAAATCCTCTGCATCCGTGTTCTCGGTGGCTCGGGTCGCCGGTATGCCGGCATCGGTGACACCATCGTCGCCACCGTCAAGGACGCGATCCCTGGCGGCAACGTGAAGAAGGGCGAGGTCGTCAAGGCGGTCATCGTCCGGACCAAGAAGGAGCGTCGCCGTGGCGATGGTTCCTACATCAAGTTCGACGAAAATGCAGCGGTGATCCTCAAGAGCGACGGTGACCCCCGGGGCACCCGCATCTTCGGCCCCGTGGGCCGCGAGCTGCGTGAGAAGAAGTTCATGAAGATCATCAGCCTCGCCCCGGAGGTGCTCTGAGTCATGGCGATGAAGATCAAGAAGGGTGACACCGTGCAGGTGCTCACCGGCAAGGACAAGGGCCTCACGGGCAAGGTCATCGCGGTCAACCGCGAGACCGAGCGCGTGACGGTCGAGGGTGTCAACCGGGTCACCCGGCACACCAAGCCCGGTCAGTCCAACCGGGGCAGCCGCACCGGTGGCCTGGTCGTCCAGGAGTCGCCGATCCACGTGAGCAACGTGGCGGTGCTCGACCCCACTGACAAGAAGCCGACGCGGATCAAGACCCGCGTCGAGACCGTCGAGCGTGACGGCCGATCCAAGACGACCCGGGTGCGCGTCAGCGCACGTTCGGGCAAGGACCTGTGAGAGACATGGCAGACACTGCAACCACTCCGCGGCTGAAGTCGCGCTACCAGGCCGAGATCAAGGCGACCCTGCTGGAGCAGTTCGGCTACCCGAACGTCATGCAGGTTCCGGGTGTCGTCAAGGTCGTCGTCAACATGGGTGTCGGCGACGCGGCCAAGGACAGCAAGCTCATCGAGGGTGCTGTCCGTGACCTCACCGCGATCACCGGCCAGAAGCCGGTCGTGACGAAGGCTCGCAAGTCGATCGCGCAGTTCAAGCTGCGTGAGGGCATGCCGATCGGCACGCACACCACCCTGCGTGGCGACCGCATGTGGGAGTTCCTGGACCGCCTCGTCACCACCGCGCTGCCGCGCATCCGTGACTTCCGCGGCCTGTCCCCGAAGCAGTTCGACGGTCGCGGCAACTACACCTTCGGTCTCACCGAGCAGTCGATGTTCCACGAGATCGACCAGGACAAGATCGACCGCGTCCGCGGAATGGACATCACGGT
The DNA here is from genome assembly GCA_039922835.1 of Ornithinibacter sp. Classification (GTDB taxonomy): domain Bacteria; phylum Actinomycetota; class Actinomycetes; order Actinomycetales; family Dermatophilaceae; genus Fodinibacter. Next base: position 2,365 of record JBDTDY010000248.1, on the reverse strand, counting down.
CGTCACCACGGCGACGAACGACGACGAGGGACGCGCGCTGCTCAAGGCGCTCGGCTTCCCGTTCAAGGAGAACTGAGCATGGCCAAGACCGCACTCGTCAACAAGGCGAACAAGAAGCCGAAGTTCGCTGTCCGCGGCTACACCCGCTGCCAGCGCTGTGGCCGTCCGCACTCGGTCTACCGCAAGTTCGGCCTCTGCCGGATCTGCCTGCGGGAGATGGCCCACGCGGGCGAGCTGCCCGGCGTGACCAAGTCCAGCTGGTGAACCACCGGGGTATGCCGGTCGGTCACCGACCGGCGCACCCCACCCGCCGCACTCCCGCGGCAATCCTCAGACCAATCCATCTACATCGCAGGTCCGCCGAGTGTTGCTCGGAGGAAACCGCGGTGAGAGAGGGCGGAGAAGCCCAATGACCATGACCGACCCGATCGCGGACATGTTGACCCGCGTCCGAAACGCCAACTCGGCGCACAAGGACGATGTCTCCATGCCGTTCTCCAAGCTCAAGAGCCACATTGCCGAGATCCTCGAGGCCGAGGGCTACATCGCGAGCTGGACCGTTGCTGACGCTGAGGTGGGCAAGACGCTCACCATCAACCTCAAGTACGGCCCCAACCGCGAGCGTTCCATCGCCGGTGTGCGCCGCGTGTCCAAGCCGGGCCTGCGCGTGTACGCCAAGTCCACCAACCTGCCGAAGGTTCTCGGTGGCCTGGGTGTCGCGATCATCTCGACGTCGTCCGGACTGCTGACTGACCGGCAGGCCGCTAACAAGGGTGTGGGTGGGGAAGTCCTCGCCTACATCTGGTAAGGGGTTACAGACATGTCGCGTATCGGACGTCTCCCCGTCACCGTCCCCTCTGGTGTGGACGTCGCCATCGACGGCCAGACCGTGAAGGTCAAGGGCCCCAAGGGCGAGCTCAGCCACGTCATCGCCGCGCCGATCACCATCGAGCAGGGCGAGACCGGTCTCGAGGTCAAGCGCCCCGACGACCAGCGTGAGTCGCGCTCGCTGCACGGTCTCACCCGCACCCTGATCAACAACATGGTGCTCGGCGTCACCGATGGCTACGAGAAGAAGCTCGAGATTCACGGCACCGGTTACCGCGTGCTGGCCAAGGGCTCCAACCTGGAGTTCGCTCTCGGCTACTCACACTCCATCACCGTCGAGCCCCCGTCGGGCATCACCTTCGTGGTGGAGAACCAGACCCGGTTCTCGGTCCAGGGCATCGACAAGCAGCTCGTCGGCGAGGTCGCCGCGAACATCCGCAAGCTCCGCAAGCCCGACCCGTACAAGGGCAAGGGCGTCCGCTATGCGGGCGAGCAGATCCGCCGCAAGGTCGGAAAGGCTGGTAAGTAAGCCATGGCACTGATCGTCAAGCGCGCCAAGGGCAAGGTTGCCTCCCGCACCCGTCGCCACTTCCGCGTCCGCAAGCAGGTCTCCGGCACGGCCGTGCGTCCTCGCCTCGTGGTCTCCCGTTCCGCGCGCCACGTCTTCGTCCAGGTCGTCGATGACACCCTGGGCAAGACCCTCGCGTCGGCTTCGACCATGGAGTCGGACGTGCGCACCCTGAACGGCGACAAGACCGCCAAGGCCAAGAAGGTCGGCGAGCTCGTGGCCGAGCGCGCCCAGGCCGCCGGCGTCGAGGCAGTCGTCTTCGACCGTGGGGGCAACAAGTACCACGGTCGCGTCGCCGCCATCGCGGACGGCGCCCGGGAAGGCGGACTCTCACTGTGACCGCCAGCCAGACCACCACCGTTGTTGAGATGAGGAACATCTGATGCCAGGACCCCAGCGTCGAGGCACCGGGCCCGCCACCACCACCGCTACGTCGAACGAGCGCGGCGACAACCGTGGCGCCCGCGGCAACCGCGACGACCGTCGCGGCGGCCGGGACTCCCGCGAACCCGACAAGAACGCCTACCTCGAGCGCGTCGTGACGATCAACCGCGTCGCGAAGGTCGTCAAGGGCGGTCGCCGCTTCAGCTTCACCGCGCTCGTCGTCGTCGGTGACGGCGACGGCAGCGTGGGTGTCGGCTACGGCAAGGCCAAGGAGGTGCCCGCCGCGATCGCCAAGGGTGTCGAGGAGGCCAAGAAGGAGTTCTTCAAGGTCCCGCGCATCCAGGGCACCATCCCGCACCCCGTGCAGGGTGAGGCCGCTGCCGGTGTCGTCATGCTCCGTCCCGCCAGCCCCGGTACCGGCGTCATCGCCGGTGGCCCGGTGCGAGCGGTCCTGGAGTGCGCCGGCATCCACGACGTGTTGTCCAAGAGCCTCGGCTCGGACAACCCGATCAACATCGTCCACGCGACGGTCGCGGCCCTGCAGGGCCTCGAGCGTCCCGAGGAGGTTGCGGCCCGCCGTGGCCT
>JBDTDY010000247.1:0-3558 GCA_039922835.1 Ornithinibacter sp. | reverse complement strand
AATGTGGGTGCGACGTGGGTGGAGGGCAATAAGTCGAGCAGGGACGAGGGGCCGGGTGGGGACCGGAGGCAGAGGGGCGGGGTGGGCCACGGGTGTCGGTGGGGTGAGGCTCGGGGTGTGGGGCGGGGTGGGACTCGGGGGCGGGTGGGGGTTGGGCGCGGGGGATACTGATCCGCATGCCGGATGCCGCCCTCCTCGTCGCGCTGTTGCGGGAGCACCCGGGCACCCTGGTCCTCACCGGTGCGGGCATGTCGACGGACAGTGGCATCCCTGACTACCGCGGGCCCGACGGCAAGCGCAAGGTGACCCCGATGCAGCACGGGGAGTTCGTCGGCTCCAGCGAGGCGCGCCAGCGTTACTGGGCTCGCTCGTTCGTCGGCTGGCAGCGGTTCTCCCACGCCGAGCCGAATGCGGCCCACCTCGCCGTCGCGGACCTCCAGGGCCGAGGGGTGCTCGGGTCGGTCATCACCCAGAACGTCGACGGGCTGCACCAGGCCGCGGGGAGCCCGGCGGTGACGGAGCTGCACGGCTCGCTCGCCGAGGTCGTCTGCCTCACCTGCGAGCGCCGCAGCGACCGTGACCTGCTCCAGGCCCGGATGTCGGAGGCCAACCCTGGGTTCGAGGCGCAGGTCCAGGGCCAGGCACCCGACGGGTCCCGGGTCAGCAGCCAGATCCGACCCGACGGCGACATCGTGCTGCCCGACGAGGCGGTCACCGGGTTCCACCTGCCCCGGTGCCTGGTCTGCGACGGCGACACCCTCAAGCCCGACGTCGTCTTCTTCGGCGGCTCGGTCCCGCGCGATCGGGTCGACGCCTGCTACGCGCTGACCGACGCGGCGCCCGCCCTGCTCGTGCTCGGCTCCTCGCTGGCGGTGATGAGCGGGCTGCGGTTCGTGCGCCACGCGGCGAAGCGTGGAATCCCGGTCGTTGCGGTCACCCGCGGCCCGACCCGTGGTGATGACCTCATGTCGCTGCGCCTGGATGCCGGGCTCGCCCCTACCCTGGCCGAGCTGCAGCGATCGGACCTCGCTGCCTGAGACGTCGGGTCGGCCACACACGTGGGCTCGCGGGGGTGTTCGGGCCTAGGCTCGGGGCCATGGGAGCGACTGGATCTGGGCCCTTCGAGAACGACGACGCGCTGGACTTCCTCGACACGCTGGGCGACCTGCCGGTGGGCCAGCGCGCCGGGCGGGTGATCGAGGCCCTCGACGGGGTGCTGCTCGCCCCCGGCTACGTCGAGGCGCCGCTGATGTGTGAGGCCGTCGCCGGTGCCGCCGCGGTGGGTGCCTCGCTCAACCCGGCCGCCGCGGCCGGCGAGCCCTACCTGCCGAGCTGGCTCACGGCATCCCCGCTGCCGACCACCGACCAGGAGCTCGTCGAGAAGTCGCGCCAGGTGCTCCGGCGGGCGGTGCGCTCCCATGACAACGAGTGGTTCGAGCTGTGGACCGAGGCAGGGCTCGCCGATGACGTCGTGGCATCCTCCCGGCGAGCCCTCGCGTGGCTGGGCGACCGCGACGACTGACGGCACGACCTGAGCCCGCGGGTCAGACCCGGCGCAGGACCGCCGTGACCTTGCCCAGGATCGTGGCGTGGTCGCCGTCGATGGGCGAGAACGCCTCGTTGTGCGGCATCAGCCACACCTTGCCGTCCTTGCGCTTGAACGTCTTGACGGTGGCCTCGCTGTCGAGCATCGCCGCGACGATGTCGCCGTTGTCGGCATTCGGCTGCTGGCGCACGACGACCCAGTCGCCGTCGCAGATCGCGGCGTCGATCATCGAGTCGCCGACGACCTTGAGCAGGAAGAGCGAGCCCTCGCCCACGATCTGGCGGGGGAGGGGGAAGACGTCCTCGACGACCTCCTCGGCCGTGATCGGCACGCCCGCCGCGATCTGCCCGAGCACCGGCACGTAGGCCGCCTCGGGTCGGGCGTCGTTGATGCCCGTGACGTCGACGTCGTCGTGGTCGGCGCCGCCGCGGTAGCCGGGCTCGTCGCTCGCGGTGTCGGGGGAGATGACCTCGATGGCGCGCGGCCGGTTGGGGTCGCGGCGCAGGTAGCCCTTGCGCTCCAGCGCGGAGAGCTGGTGGGCCACCGAGCTGGGGGAGGTGAGCCCCACGGCGTCACCGATCTCGCGCATGCTCGGCGGATAACCGCGCCGGTCGATGGAGTTGCGGATCACCTCGAGCACCTTGCGCTGACGGTGCGTGAGCTGCCCACCGTCGCCGCGGTCGGGCATCGGGTGGATGTCGGCGTTCTTGGGACGTGCCATGTCGACCCCTTCAGTCCTGGTGCCGCGAGGCGCGGCATCCGTGCAGGTCAGCCCGAGTGTCAGTGCCGGTGTGCAGGCTGTCCTTCATGAGCACAGCCTACGAGCCTCGTACACAGATATCAAACATTTCTACGAGGTGTGTCTTGATCGGCTCGAACAACCGTGCTACAACTCGTACAGACGTTCTATCGAACAACGGTTCGAGGGCCGCCCGTCGGCCCGGATGGAGGAGAGCATGAGTGCAGTTGCGTGGGACCCCGCCGAGATCGGGTATGCCGTGGGTGGCGCCGCCCGCCGTCCTCACCTCGTCGTCCTCCCCGGAGGCGACCAGAGCGAGGGAGGTGGCGCGCGGATCACCCGCCGTGGGCGCCTGGCCCTGGCAGCAGTGGTCATGAGCGTGCTCGTGGGTATCGCCACCGTGGGCTTGGGCAGCGCGAGCGCCACGGGCGCACCGCAGGTGCTCACCGTGAAGGCGGGCCAGACGCTCTCCGAGATCGCAGCGGCCGAGCTGCCGAGCATGTCGATCAGCCAGGGCATCCTCGCCATCCAGCTCGCCAACGGGCTCAACACCGCGCAGGTCGGCGCCGGCCAGCAGCTCGTCATCCCGGCGTCCTGACGACACCGTCGTCGCCTTGTCGCAGCCGTCGCCTCGCCGCGGCCCCCAGACCTGAGTCCCTCGACCCGGCTCAGTAACGCCGAAGGGTGTCACCTCCCGTGCAGGGCAGGTGGCGCCCTTCGTGCTGTCCGCCGCTCGGCTCAGCCGAAAGTGAGGTCGAGCGGTCGCTCCACGAAGGTCGCCAGCTCCTGGGCCGCGTGCGCCATGGCATCACGCTCGTCAGCGGTCAGGGCGGCATCGGGGCGCAGCACGACACGCACCGCGGTCGGGGTGAGCGTGCGCTTCCAGGTGCCGACGTCCTCGCCGTCCAGCACGAGGATCCCGCCGCCGGCCTCGGAGACCAGCCGCGTGCGATCAGCCGTTGGCGCGCGTCGCGGGAATCCCGTTGCGGTGTAGGTGAGGTGGGCCTCATCGAACGTGGGAAGGAGGATCGCGCGCCGGGCTCGGGTGGTGCGTGCGGGAGCCGAGGGGTCGAACCACAGGCGGTGCTCCCCGACGTCGACGTGGGCGAGCTGGTCGGCGAGATCGGCCAGCGCCGGTCGGATCTGTCCAAGGGTGAGGGTGCACCAGCGCGCGAGGTCTCGCTCGCTCACCGGCCCGTGCCCGCGCACGAAGCGGCGCACCAGCTCACGACGCGCGCAGTCCCCGGCGAGGGCGTCGGCGGGGTGCACCGGC
>JBDTDY010000246.1:0-6844 GCA_039922835.1 Ornithinibacter sp. | reverse complement strand
AGGAGCCCGCCGTCGGAGACACCTGCGCCGAGCACCATGCCGTGCCGCTCCATCAGCTCTGCGAGCTCCTCCGCGTCATGCTCGGAGGTGCCCTCGTCGAGCAGCCTCGCGGTCATCGACCCGATGCCTTCGAGGCCACCGGGCTCCGTCGCGAGAGAGGTGGGGACCACGACCCGCAGCGAGAGCACGTACTGACCGGGCAGGTCGTGGACGAGCACACGGACACCGTTGTCCAGGAGGAGCTCCCGAGGCACGGGGAAGACCCACGGCAGCGGGGTCGTGACGACCGGTCGAGGGGCGCTCATGTCAGGACCTCCTCGGCCGCGGACCCTGCTGCGGGTTCGGGTTCCGATTCGGATTCGGGTTCCGAGTCGGATTCGGGTTCGGCGCGGAGGTAGGCGACGACGGCGCGGTTCTGCGGCCGCAACCAGCGCCTGGCTGCGCTGACGACCTGCTCGGGTGTCACTGCTCGGAGCTGGTCGAGGTAGGTGTTGACCACTTCGGGGTCGTCGTGGAGGCAGAGGTGGTGGCTGATCATGTCGGCGCGGTCCTCCTGGCTGGCCAGCGCGCTGAGCCAGGACCGCTCCGCCTGCGCGAGGGAGGCCTCGAGCTCGACCGCGCTCGGCCCCTCTGCCAGGAAGGACTCGAGCTCCTCCACGAAGGCCGACTCCACGACCTCCGGGTCGGTGCCCGGCGCGACGTCCAGGACGACGAAGCCGAGGGAGACCCCGTCGACGAACCCCCACGCGGTGGCGTGCGCGCCCAGTGCGCTCTGCTCCCGGCGCACCAGTCGGCGGACGAGGCGCGAGGACGCCAGCCCACCCAGGCAGTCCAGGGCGATGTCGGCGGCGAGGAACTCCTGCGTGTGGTCGACGGGGAGCCGAAAGGCGATGTGCAGACGGTCGTTGGGGATGTCTTCGTGGCGCTCGACGCGCACAGGCGTCTCGAGCGGGGCCAGCTGGTCCAGGGGTTTGCGCGGCTCGCGGCCCCCGGCGGGGAGGTCGCCGAAGTAGCGCTCCACCAGGGCGAAGCCGGCATCCGCGGTGATGTCGCCGCAGAGCGTGAGCACCGTGTTGTCCGGGGCGTAGTGGCGGCGGAAGAACTCGTGGACGTCGTCCAGGCTCGCCGCGTCGAGGTCCTCCATCGACCCGATCGTCGGGTGGTGGTAGGGGTGGCCCGGTGGGAACACCGCGGCATACACGTCGATCAGGGCATTGCCGTAGGGCTGGTTGTCGTAGCGCTGGCGCTTCTCCTCCTTGACGACGTCGCGCTGGTTGTCGAGGTTCTCCTGGCTGACCGCGGCCAAGAGGTGCCCGTGCCGATCCGCCTCCAGCCAGAGCGCGAGCTCCAGCGCTCCGGTCGGCACCGTCTCGAAGTAGTTGGTGCGGTCGAACCACGTGGTGGCGTTGAGCCTCGCGCCCTCGGCCATGAGCGCCTCGAAGTGCTCCCCGCTGCGCACGCTCTGCGACCCCTGGAACATCAGGTGCTCGAAGAGGTGGGCGAACCCCGTGTGACCGGAGGTCTCGTGCCGCGACCCCACCCCCACCCAGATGTTGACGGTGACGTTGGGCACCGTGTGGTCGGGAGAGACTGCGACGCGCAGCCCGTTCGTCAGGGTCCGGCGGTGGATGCGGTAGTCCAGCGGCATGCCGGTCACCCTACGTGGGGTGCCGGTCGAGTGCTTCACCCGCCGAGACGGTGGCGCCCCTCCAGCTCTGCGACACCAGTGACGCTGGCATCATCGGGGTGTCCGGGGATGGTGGGGATCTCCTCGGCGGGAAGGAGGTGCAGCGCGCGCCGACCGAAGACCTGCTGCTCGGTCGCCACCCGCTCCGCCCGCCCCCTCCCGAGGAAGCTCACCGCCCAGTGCAGCAGGGTGGTCACCCGGTTCTTGAACCCGATGATGTAGACGAGGTGGACGCCCAACCACAAGAGCCAGGCGATGAAGCCGGAGAAGCGCAGCTTCCCGATCGACGCGACCGCGCTGAATCGTGAGATGGTCGCCATCGACCCCTTGTCGAAGTAGGTGAAGGGGCCCTGCGCCTCCTTGCCGTCCAGCCGGCCGGTGATCTCCTTCGCGGCATACCGAGCGCCCTGGATCGCCACCTGTGCCACGCCCGGGAGGTCATCCAGCGACATCATGTCGCCGACGACGAACACCTCCGGGTGGCCCGGCACGGTGAGGTCGGGGAGCACCTCGACGCGACCGGAGCGGTCGACGGTGGCACCGGACTGCGCACCGATCTGCGCACCGAGGGGGCTGGCCTGCACGCCGGCCGCCCAGACCTTGGTGAGCGCCTCGATGCGGCTGCTCGAGCCGTCCTTCTCCTTGACCGTGATTCCGGTGTCGTCGACGTCGGTGACCATCGTGCCCAGTCGCACCTCGACCCCCATCTCCTCCAGACGCCGACGGGCCGAGCCCCCGAGACGTTCACCGAAGGCGGGAAGCACCTGGTCCGCGCCGTCGAGCAGGATGACCCGCGCGCCGGTGGGGTCGATGCGGCGGAAGTCGTTCTTCAGGGTGCGCCCCGAGAGCTCCGCGATCTGCCCCGCCATCTCGACCCCGGTGGGGCCGGCGCCGACCACGACGAAGGTGAGGTCACGCTGGCTCTCGGCCTCCGAGCGCGCCTGCTCGGCGAGCTCGAAGGCGCCGAAGATGCGGCCGCGCAACTCCAGGGCGTCGTCGATCGACTTCATCCCGGGCGCGTACCGGGCGAACTCGTCGTGACCGAACCACGACTGGCCGGCGCCGGCCGAGACCAGGAGGCTGTCGTAGGGGGTGACACTCTCCCGACCCAGGATGCTCGAGGTCACGGTGCGAGCCTCGAGGTCGACGTCGGTGACGGTGCCGAGAACCACTCGGGCGTTCTTCTGGCGGGAGAGGATCTCGCGGGTGCTCGGTGCGATCTCGCCCTCGGACAGGATGCCGGTCGCGACCTGGTAGAGCAGGGGCTGGAAGAGGTGTTGGGCGGTCTTGGCGATCAGGGTGATCTCGACGTCCTTGCGGCGCTTGAGGGCCTGGGTCCCGAAGAGACCTCCGAAGCCTGAACCGATGACGACGACACGGTGGGGGGTGGTCATGTCGGTGGAACACTCCTCGACCTGCTCGTATGCCGGACGCCGCGTGGACGTGGGAAGCCTCACGTCGAGCCGGCGGAGATCGACGAACGCGGCCCTGCGCACCCCGCTGCTCACGACGATAGAGGGCGGGCCCTGACGGGCCCGCCCTCTGCTGCGTGGTAGCGGGGGCAGGATTTGAACCTGCGACCTCCGGGTTATGAGCCCGGCGAGCTACCGAGCTGCTCCACCCCGCGATGAGTGAGTCACGTTTCCGAAGAACCGTGCTCGGTAGGACCGAGCGTACGCGAGGCACGGGGCGGGCACCAAATCCGCCCCGTCAGGGTCAGCCGCTGGGGCTCGGCGAGGCACTCGGGCCGGCCGTCGGGGTGGGACTCGGCGTGGGCCCGGCGTTGAGGAGTGGCGCGATGGCGTTGGCCTTCTTGATCGCCGCGTCGAGGCGCTTCTGCGCATCGCCGTACGCCGTGAAGTCACCCTTCTTCAACGCGTCCTGCCCAGCTGTGAAGGCTGCCTGCACCTCGGTGAGTGCCTCGGCGAGCTGTGCGGCCGCAGTACCGGTCGGTGGCTGGGTCGTGCCGTCGGTGGACGGTCCGCCGGTGTTGTCACCGTTGCCGGCCTCCTGACCGTCCTGACTCGCGCCGAACAACCCGCTGACGGCCTGCTCGAGGGTGTCACCCCAGGCGACCGTGGACCCGTAGACCGCGACGTTGATCTTGTTCTGCGGGAAGGAGCCCGAACCCGCTGACGCCTGGACGTAGATGGGCTGGACGTAGAACATCTTCCCCGCCAACGGGAAGGTGAGCAGGTTCCCGAACGTCAGCTGCTTGCCCGACCCGGAGTTGTTGGTGATGTACTGCGCCAGCGAGAGCTGCTCCGCGGTGTTCTGCGAGCGCACCGGTGAGTTCTGGATCTGGTTGATCACCTGACCCGGACCGGCTGGGGTCGCCGCCCCGAACTCGAGCAGCCGCAGCGACCCGTACGTGTCGGCGGGCTTGCCCGCCTGCGAGCCGGCGTCGGCGTTGACCGCCAGCAGGCCACGCAGGATCTCCCGTCCGCCCTCACTGTTGCTGGCTGGCACGAACGGCGAGGTGATCGAGAAGGCTGCCTCCTTCTCCCCCGGCATCGCGATCGACTGGAACACCACCGGCTGGTCCTGGGCGGGCTGGGACGGGTCCCTGGGCACGCGCCACTTGTCGGTGGCGCTGAAGAAGTTGCCCGGGTCGGTCACGTGGTACTCCGAGAGCAGCTCGCGCTGCACCTTGAGCAGGTCCTGCGGATAGCGGATGTGGGACATGAGGTTGCCGTCGATCTCCGAGAGCGATTTCACCGTCCCCGGGAACGCCTTGCTCCACGCCTTGAGCATCGGGTCGGTGGTGTCCCAGCCGTAGAGCTTGATGCTGCCGTCATAGGCATCGACGGTCGCCTTGACGGCGTTCCGCACGTAGTTGAGCTGCCCTCGACCTACCGTGACGACGTTCGAGCGAGCGGCGACAGAGTCGGAGGTCGCCTCTGCGAGGTCGAGCAGGCGGCTGTTGGGGTAGCTCGCCGACGTGGTGAACCCGTCGACGATCCACTGCACCCGCCCGTCGACGACGGCCGGGTAGACGTTGCCGTCGAGCCGTAGCCACGGGGCGACGCGCTCCACTCGCTCGGTGGGCGTGCGGTGGTCGAGGATCTTGGACTTGGAGTTCACGGCACCGGAGAGGAGGAAGTTCGCCTCCCGGTACTTCACGGCATACGCCAGGCGCCGGAGGCCGGAGCCGATGTCGACACCTCCATCGCCGGTGTAGGTGTTGTTGACTGCGGCCTCGCCGTCGTCGCCGGCAGGGAAGTCGAACTCCGCAGGCTTGCTCCCGTCGGGAGCACCCACGATCGAGTAGGTGGGTGAGAGCTCACCGAAATAGGACCGGGGCTCATACTCGCCCAAGGAGTTCCGCCCCCCACCCTCGAAGAAGACGGGGTCACCCTCGGGGGTGCGCTGGTTGCCATAGGCGGCGTAGAAGCCGTAGCCGTGGGTGTAGATGGTGTGGTCCTGCAGCCAGTTGCGTTGGCTGTCGGGCAGCCCATCGAGGTTGATCTCGCGCACGGCGACCACTGCGTCGCGGGTCTGGTCGCCCACGGTGTAGCGGTCGACGTCGAGGGTGTCGGGGAAGGCGTAGTAGTCGCGCTGCCCCTCGAGCTGGCGGAAGGTGGGTGCGACCACGTTGGGGTCGATGATCCGCACGCCCGGGATGGCGTTGGCGGCGGCCCGCAACGCCGGCTTGTCCTCCTTCTCCGGCGGGGTCGGGTTGGGGATACGGGTGACCCGGTCGAGGCCGAACGCCGTGCGGGTGGCCTCGATGTTGCGACCGATGTAGGTGGCTTCGAGGACCTTCTCCGAGGGCTTGACCTTCAGGGACTGGATCAGGGCGGGGTAGATGCCTCCGACCACGACCGCGGTGACGACGAGCAGAGCGGCGCCGGTGATGGGCAGGCGCCAGGACCGGGACCAGATCGCGGCGAGGAAGAAGCCCGCGCACATCACCGCGGCGACCGCGAGGATCGCCTTGGTGGGCAGCACGGCATTCGCGTCGGTGTAGGTGATGCCGGTGAGCAACCCGCCCTTCTGGGTGGACAGGGAGTAGCGGTCGAGCCAGTAGGAGGCGGCCCTGGTCAGCGCGATCAGGGCGCCGAGGATGCCGATGTGGACATAGGCGGCGCGGGTCGTGGGCCCCCTCCCGGGCAGCTGGAGCCCGCCGTAGAGGTAGTGGGTGAACGCGGCAGCGATGAACGCGAGGACGAGCACGACGGTGACGAAGCTCACGACGAAGTTGAGCCACGGGAGGGTGAAGACGAAGAAGCCGACGTCCATGTTGAACTGCGGGTCCTTCACCCCGAAGTCACTGCGGTTGCGCCACAGGAGGTACGTGCTCCAAGCGCCCATCGACCCCGAGCCCGCCAGCAGGCCCAGCACGATCGGGACGACGAGGACCCCGATGCGTCGCAACGGCTCGATGGCCTGGCGATACTGCTCGAGCACCTGCTGTGCGGGCGTGACCGGCACGTACAGGGGCCTGGTGCGGAAGGCGATCACCAGGCTCGACGCGACGGCCCCACCGGTGACGAGCGCAGCCACCGCGAAGATCACCGCCTTGGTGGAGAGCTCCTTGACGAAGACGGAGCGGAAACCGACGGAGTCGAACCACCACACGTCCGTGAGGATGTCCGCGGCGACGCCCCCGAGGATCGCCAGGCCCGCCAGGACGAGGAGGGTGGTGCCGAGCGGACCGCGCCGGCGCTTCTGCGCCTGGGGCCCGGGAGGCCGTTGCTGACCCCCGTCGTCACCTCCATCAGGACGTGGTGCACCGTCATCGGGACCCATCGGCCCGCCGAACCACTCCGAACGACTCACTGCTCTCCTGCTCCGGTCCGGGTGGGGACCCCTGCCGACGTTGACGGCCCAACCTACATCGGCCCGTCCAACGGACCATGAGGCACCATGGTTCCGTGCCTTCGCCACCTCAGCCCGTCACCGATCCCCTGACCCTTGCCGCACTCGACACCGAGCGCCACGTCGCACGCTCCGGGTGGGACCAGCCCGTGCGGTTGTTCGCACTCGTGCCCACCGAGGAGCTGCTCGAGCTCGAGCCACATCTCGCAGCGGGGCTCGCGACGCACGACAGGATCGAGGGAGCCCTCAGTGCGGTCGAGCAGGAGGACCTGCCCGCCGGTGACGGGCTGGAGGAGCTGCTCGCGAGGATCGCCTGGCCGGAGCAGGTGGCCGGCT
>JBDTDY010000245.1:0-2825 GCA_039922835.1 Ornithinibacter sp. | reverse complement strand
AGTTGCAGTCGGCCGCGGTTGTGTACTGCGGCGGCGGCAAGATCGGGAAACCCAAGGCTCACGGCATCTTGGTGAGCCCGGCCCAACCTCACGTCGCTGTCGTGGTAACGGCCGAGGAACTGATGTGTCAGACCGAGATTGAGGTGCAGGAGGCACCGGGTGCGCGGTGCCACCTCCGCTGTCAGAGAGACGCTCTCGAGGAGCTCGCGGGTGCGTTCCCACTCACCGAGGCGCCCGTGCAGCCCAGCGCGCTGCACGACGGACAAGGAATGCACGTGGTTGGGACGGGTGCCGACGAGCAGTGAGTCGGCAGTGTCGAGCAGGGCGAATGCACCGAGGCGGTCCCCTCGCTGGATTCTCGAGACGGAGTGCGTGACGTGGATGCGTGCGCGCATCACCTCGTCGTTGTGCCCTTGACCGTCCAGGTGACGGAGCGCACGAACCAGCAGCGCTTCAGCGCGGGCAGGTCTACCCGCGGCGTTTGCGAGGACGGCGTCCTCGACGAGGCGGGTGATCTGTTCGCTGGCTGTCGCGCGAATCTGCGCCTCAGATCTCGACGGCAGGCGTGATGACCGGCCGGATCTCCCCTTCGGGGAGGAACACGAAACGCACGAGTCCTCGGAGAACTGGGTCGACCGTGAACCTGCCGTCCTCATCGACCGTGGCGGTGAGGCTCTGCGCCGCCCCCCGGATCTCGACGTGAACAGGAGAGTCATGGCCGGTGACCCAGCCGTCAATCCGCACCTCGTCATCATCGATGGGGGAAAGGGTGACCATGACGGAGAGGGACTCCGCGCTGAAAGTCAGGGTCTGGGTGTGTGTGTATTCCGAGCGTGCGAAAGCGCTCTCGGCACCGATCTGTTGGAGCTCGGCCACCTCGGCATGCAGTGCCTGGACGGTGAGAGCGAATTTCACGTCGTCGGTCAACCCGGCTGGGACGGGATCGTTGGTGGCCAGGATGTCGGCGAGGCTCACGAGGATCCGTTCGTCGATCTCGTCCAGTGGCTCGGCGGCAAGGTCATGATTGGTGGTCACAGGGCACCTCCCCAGGATGGGTCATCGGAAAGGGCGACTCGCAGTTTCGCGAGGCAGCGCCCGCGGGTGGGTCCGATGCTTCCCACCGGCATCTTGAGGGCGTCGGAGACTGCCGCATAGTCGGGCCGGTCAGCGAACGCGATGACCCGTAGAAGCGCTTGACAGCGAGGGGTGAGCTGCTGCACGTGCGCCCACAACACCCGGTGGTCCTCGCGATGCACCGTGAGGGTCGACGGGTCGGGGCCGTCGTCGGCCAGCGTGTCTTCCAGCTCGAGACCGGCACGATCGGCAATGCGTTTGGTGCGCCAGCACTCCCGCCGCACGGTGACGATGAGCCAGGCCATCACGGCTTGAGGGTCCTTGATCCGATCGATGCTCTCGACCAAGCGCAACCACGCCGTCTGCACCGCCTCTTGCGCCAAGGATTCGGAAGCACCCTGAGCACGTGCGGTGTGCCACAGCACCGGGGTCAGGAGGTCGACCAACTGGTCCATCGCCGCCAGGTCGCCGTCGCGGTAGGCGCGCAGTGCGATGGCAGCGCGTGTCGAGAGGCTCTGGACCGTGTCGTCGGAAGCCATTACTCCACCACGCCGAAGCGCACTTCCTGAGCATGGCTCACAACGGTCACCGAGGCTGCCAGCGCTCTCGAGGTGCCGAGGCCGGAAACCGGCAAACCGCTGCGGAGGATCTGGGCCGCAATCTCGCCGACGATCCACGGCGACGCGAATGATGTTCCGCTCCATACGGCGAAGCCGGAACGGAAATCGTCGAAGTCGACGCTTGACCGCGGGCCGGGGCCTACGCCGACGACGCTGATGACCGGGTGCAACGACCCCGTCAGCGTCGTGGGGACCGTGCTGACGACCCCTGCGCCTGGGGCGTGGGCGGTCACCCACTCCCCAACGTTGGAGAAGAGCGCGACGCTGCGATCGTCGGGGTTGGTCGCGCCCACTCCGACCAAACCGGGACGCTGTGCTTCGGCGAAAGCGGCTGGAAAGAAGCGCGCCCTGGTGGAGTCGTTACCAGCGCACGCCACCACCACCACCCCCTCGTCGACGAACTCCTTGAGGAGGTCGTGCAGGGCGGTGTCGTCAGCTTCGTCCGGGGTCTCGTGGTAGTAGCCGAGTGACAGGTTCACGATGTCGACCACGCCATGACGGCTTGGCGACGGAGCTGCCTTGGCGGCCCGGTGTCGCTCCAACAACTGGCTGAGAGCCCGGACGACGTCATGCTCAAGAGCCGCGCCGTCCGATGCCATGATCGGGACGGACAGGATCACTGCTTCGGGGCAGCGCTGACGGATGATGCCGGCGATGAAGGTGCCGTGCCCACAGAGAACGTCCATGAGCCCGTTGACGTCGTCGAACACGACGCCGGTGTTCTCCGGGTCGCGTGAGGGCTCCTTCCACACCCCGATGGGTTCGCCGCCCAGGGTGACCCGGCGGTGGGCGCCGCCGCAGTCGCCAGCGCACGACTCGGCGGTGGCGGTGGGGTCCTCGTCGGGGAACCACGGGTGCTGACCGAGACCGGTGTCCAGGACGGCGACGACGGGGCGCTCCACAGAGCCGTCGATCCCGGCCCGTGGGTCGGGAGCGGACCAGACGACCGGTGTCCGACCGCCGATTCCGGGGCTGCCGTACTCGGCGAGCACTCCGCCACCGCCCCAGACTCCGCCACCGCCGCCCCAGACTCCGCCGCCGCCGCCCCAGACTCCGCCGCCGCCGCCCCAGACTCCGCCGCCGCCGCCCCAGACTCCGCCGCCGCCGCCCCAGACTCCGCCGCCCGCGGTC
>JBDTDY010000244.1:0-7800 GCA_039922835.1 Ornithinibacter sp. | reverse complement strand
GGCCTCTGCCGACGGCACCACCGGATGAAGCAACACGCCAGGTGGCGCTACACCCTCGAACCCGACGGGGTCATCACCTGGATCTCACCCACCGGCGAGAAACGCGTCACCCTGCCCGACCACACCCACTGGCCACCACCCTGCGCCGAGCCTGGGTCCGCAGCTGATGCACCAACGGCACCAGTCGCAGAACTCCTCGCTGGCGCCCCGCCCTTCTGACGAAGCGCTGGTGACTCGGCGGCATACTTGCCGACCATGGACGACCGCACGGTGCTCGTGCTCAACGGGCCGAACCTCAACCTTCTCGGCGAGCGCGAACCCGCCGTCTACGGCAGCGCGACGTTGGCCGACGTCGAAGGACTGTGCCGTGGCGCCGCCGATCTCGCAGGCCTCAACCTCGACTTCCGCCAGAGCAATCACGAAGGGGTGCTGATCGACTGGGTGCAGGAGGGTCGGTCGGGCAGCGCCGGCATCATCATCAACGCCGCCGGCTACACCCACACGTCGGTGGCCCTGCGCGACGCGCTGTCCGCCTGTCGGGTGCCTCGCGTCGAGGTGCACATCAGCGACATCCATGCGCGTGAGGAGTTCCGTCACCACTCCTACCTCACCGACGTCTGCGACCACGTCATCGTCGGTCGGGGAGTGCAGGGCTACGCCGAGGCGGTCGAGTGGGTGGGCCGGCATCGTGGAGCGTGACCTCCCCGCACGGTGGCGCAGCCCTCAGTGGAGAGCGGAGATCGAGTCCTGGCTCTGGCCGGCACTCGCCGACTCCGGCCGCGCCCCCACTGGTCCCTTGGTCCAGGAACACGTGCGGTTCTGGTCGACCGTGCTGCACGTCGAGACGGATGCCGGCCGCGTGTGGGTCAAGGAGAACGCCCCGTCCCAGGCATTCGAGGCCGCGCTCGTCGCAACCGTCGAGGACCTCCTTCCGGGTCTGTGCCCCCCTCTGGTCGCCCTCGATTCCGAGCGAGGGTGGTTCGCGACGGCCGACGTGGGGATGCCGCTGTGGCACGACGAGACGCCGCCACCCGTCGATGACTGGGTCGCGGCCGTGGAGGGGTATGCGCTGGCACAACGCGTGCTGAGCGAGCACGCTGACGAGGTTCTCGCCGCGGGGGTCCCGATCTTTCCGAGCGCGCCCGACGACGTGGTCGCCTGGGTGAGCGACCTCATCGGGGGTCTGCGGTCGTTGCCGAGCGATGACCCGCGCCGCCCGACAGACGAGGAGGTGGTGCTCGTCGAGCACGGGCTCCACCGGATCCACGAGGCGGCTGCCGTGCTCGAGGCCAGTTCGATGCCGTGCACCCTCCAGCACAACGACCTCCACCTCGGCAACGCCTTCCGGCGGCCCGAGGGAGGGATGACCTACATCGATCTCGGCGACTCCCTGTGGGCGCACCCGCTCACGACCCTGCGCATCCCCCGGTGGATCATGCGCCACCGCTTCGACCTCGGCGAGGACGACCCGGCGATCGTGAGCGCCGTCGATGCGGGACTCGCGCCGTGGACCGACCGGTGGGACCGCGAGACGCTCGTTGCACTGCTGCCAGCCGCCGACCGCATCTCGTGCCTGCACCGGGCGCACTCCTGGGCCCGCCTCCAGCGGGACGTGCCCGTGCGCGTGGTGGACGAGGAGTATGCGCGAGCGGTGATCGAGTGGGTCGTCGACGGCGCGGCTCCCGATCCCTATGCGTCCGGCATCGCCCGCTGACCCCACCACGCGCCGCCAACCAGCCTGTCGGTGACTGGTCGGTACGGACGTGGACGTCCTAGCATCGGGTGCACCGCCTTCGAAGGGACCCCCATGGCACACCAGCCGTCCAGCCCGAAGCACGAGCTCCACGTCGCGACCCACCCGGTGCGCATCGTCACCGCGTCAGCCCTGTTCGACGGGCACGACGCGTCGATCAACATCATGCGACGGATCATGCAGAGCCAGGGCGCCGAGGTCATCCACCTCGGCCACAACCGCTCCGTGCAGGAGGTCGTCGACGCGGCCGTCGAGGAAGATGCCCAGGGCGTCGCGGTCAGCTCCTACCAGGGCGGGCACGTGGAGTACTTCGAATACCTCGTGGAGCTGTTGCGCGAGGCCGGTGCTGGGCACGTGCGGGTCGTGGGGGGCGGCGGCGGGGTCATCGTTCCGGCCGAGGTGGCGCGCCTGCGTGATGCCGGTGTCACGATCTTCAGCCCCGAGGACGGCCAGCGGCTCGGGCTGCCGGGCATGGTCAACCAGGTCATCGCCGCCTGCGACACCGACCTCTGGGAGGGGCACCCGACCACGGCCCAGGCCGTGATGTCCGGAGAGCGGGCCGCAGTGGCCCGCGCCATCACTGCCGCGGAGACCGGTCACCTCGACGAGGGGATGCGCGCCGAGCTCGTGGCAGCGGCCGCACGCCGCCACGTGCCGGTGCTGGGCATCACCGGAACCGGTGGCTCGGGCAAGTCCAGCCTGACGGACGAGCTGGTCCGCCGCATCCGGATGGACCAGCAGGACAAGCTGCGCGTCGCGTGCGTCGCGATCGACCCCACGAGGCGCCGGGGTGGTGGGGCCCTGCTCGGCGACCGCATCCGGATGAACTCCCTCGACGGCGACCGCATCTACTTCCGGTCCCTCGCGACCCGCGGCAGCCGCGAGGTGCCCGAAGCACTGGGAGACGTGCTGACGATCCTGAAGGCAGCGGCCTACGACCTCGTCATCGTCGAGACGCCCGGCATCGGCCAGGGCGACGCCGCGATCACCACCTTTGCCGACGTCAACCTCTACGTCATGACGCCCGAGTTCGGTGCAGCGAGCCAGCTCGAGAAGATCGACATGCTCGACTTCGCCGACGTCGTGGCGATCAACAAGTTCGAACGGCGCGGCGCGCTGGACGCGTTGCGCGACGTCGGGCGCCAGATGGTGCGCAACCGGGAGGCCTTCGGCAAGAAGCCCGAGGACATGCCGGTCTTCGGTACCTCCGCAGCCACCTTCAACGATGACGGGGTGACCGCCCTCTACCAAGAGCTGCGCGGCCTGCTCGCCCAGTCCGGTCTGGAGGTCTCCGAGGGTGCCCTCGCGCCGGTCGACGTGCGGCACTCCTCGGTACTGCGCCAGGTGGTGCCACCGCAGCGCGTGCGCTACCTCGCCGAGATCACCGAGACGGTCCGTGGCTACCACGAGGACACTGCTCGGTATGCCGCTGCGGCACGTCGGGTGCAACGGCTCACGGAGGTCGGCGAGGACCTTGCACACGCGGGCTCGGACCGCTCGGCAGTCGACGCGCTCCTTGACGGCGCGCGGGAGGACCTGCCGTTGTCGGTGGCGCGCCAGCTGTCCGGGTGGTCCTCGGTCGTGGAGGCCTACGTCGGCGACGAGCAGGTCGTCACGGTGCGCGACAAGGAGATTCGCACATCCCTGGTGCGAGAGACGCTCTCCGGGAACCGGATCCGCCGGGTTTCGCTGCCTCGATACAGCGACGACGGCGATCTCGTGTCATTCCTTCGCCGTGAGAACCTTCCCGGCCACTACCCCTTCACCGCCGGGGTGTTCCCCTTCAAGCGCGACAACGAGGACCCTGCGCGGATGTTCGCGGGTGAGGGTGACCCGTTCCGCACCAACCGCCGGTTCCACCTGCTCTCCGAGGGCCAGCCTGCGACACGGCTCTCGACCGCCTTCGACTCCGTCACGCTCTACGGCCGTGACCCCGACCCCCGCCCCGACATCTACGGCAAGGTCGGCACCTCAGGCGTCTCGGTGGCAACCCTGGAGGACATGAAGGCGCTGTATGCCGGCTTCGACCTCACCTCTCCCAGCACGAGCGTCTCGATGACGATCAACGGACCCGCGCCGACGATCCTCGCGTTCTTCCTCAACGCCGTCATGGACCGCGAGGTGGAGCAGTGGGCGGAAGAGCAGGGACGGGAGCCGACGGAACAGGAGGCTTCCGGCATCCGCGCCTCGGCCCTGGCGCAGGTCCGCGGCACGGTTCAGGCCGACATCCTCAAGGAGGACCAGGGCCAGAACACCTGCCTGTTCTCCACCGAGTTCAGCCTGCGGATGATGGCAGACATCCAGGAGTGGTTCATCGAGCAGAAGGTGCGCAACTTCTACTCGGTCTCGATCAGCGGCTACCACATCGCCGAAGCGGGGGCGAACCCGATCAGCCAGCTGGCGTTCACGCTCGCCAACGGCTTCACCTACGTCGAGGCCTACCTCGCCCGGGGGATGGCCATCGACGACTTCGCTCCCAACCTGTCGTTCTTCTTCTCCAACGGGATGGACCCGGAGTACACGGTGATCGGCCGGGTTGCGCGCCGGGTCTGGGCGATCGCGATGAAGGAGAAGTACGGCGCCAACGAGCGCAGCCAGAAGCTGAAGTACCACGTGCAGACCAGCGGGCGGTCGTTGCACGCCCAGGAGATGGACTTCAACGACATCCGCACCACCCTCCAGGCGCTCACCGCGATCTATGACAACGCCAACAGCCTGCACACCAACGCCTACGACGAGGCCGTCACGACCCCGGGTGAGGAGTCGGTCCGACGTGCGCTGGCGATCCAGATGATCATCACCAAGGAGTGGGGCCTGGCGCTGAACGAGAACCCGCTGCAGGGCTCGTTCGTCGTCGACGAGCTCACCGACCTCGTGGAGGCGGCCGTGCTCGCCGAGTTCGACCGGATCAGCGAGCGAGGGGGAGTGCTCGGCGCCATGGAGACGGGCTACCAGCGCGGCAAGATCCAGGACGAGTCGATGCTCTACGAGCACCGCAAGCACGACGGGTCACTGCCGATCGTCGGGGTCAACACCTTCCGCAACCCGCACCCGGAGAGCGAGAGCCGCGAGGTCGTGCTGGCCCGCGGCTCCGAGACGGAGAAGGCGAGCCAGCTCGAGCGGGTCACCTCCTTCAGGGAGACCCACCGCGAGGAGGCCGAGCAGGCGCTCGCTCGCCTCAAGGAGGTGGCGTCGAGCGGTGAGAACGTGTTCTCCGTGCTCATGGATGCCGCGCGGGTGTGCTCCCTCCAGCAGGTCACCGAGGCGTTCTTCGAGGTGGGTGGGCAGTACCGCCGCAACGTCTGAGCTTCGCGGCACCGGGCTCCTCGCAGCACCGGTGGGTCCTCGCCGAGCCGGAACCCGCGGGCGCTGTGGGGCGGGTGGCAGGATGGCGGGATGTTGCTGACCGACACCACCGCCATCGTCACCGGGGGAGCCTCGGGCCTGGGAGCCGCCACCGCGGCCGCCCTCGCCGGTGCAGGCGCCCGCGTCCTCGCCCTCGACCTGTCCGCGTCGTGCGAGGCGGCGGAGGCGGTCGACGGGGTCGAGTGCGTCCCGACCGACGTCACGGACGAGGAGCAGGTGCGATCCGCTGTGGCTCGCGCCGCCGACGACCCGTCGAGGCCGCTGCGCACCGTCGTGAACTGCGCCGGCATCGGACCCTCCACCCGCATCCTGGGGCGCAAGGGCGTCCATGACCTCGCGCTCTACCGCAAGGTCATCGAGATCAACCTCATCGGCTCGTTCACCGTGCTCGCCCTGGCGTCCGAGGCGATCGCGCAGACCGAGGCCGACGAGCACGGCCAGCGCGGGGTCATCGTGAACACCGCCAGCATCGCGGCGTTCGACGGCCAGGTCGGCCAGGCGGCATACAGCTCGTCGAAGGGCGGCATCGTCGGGCTCACCCTTCCAGCCGCTCGCGATCTCGCGCAGCACGGCATCCGGGTGATGACGATCGCACCGGGCATCGTGGAGACGCCGATGCTGGCCACGGTGTCCGAGGAGTTCCGGGCCACGCTCGCCGCGGGGGTGCCGTTCCCGCAGCGGCTCGCGCGCCCCGAGGAGTTCGCCGACCTCGTGCTCGCGATCGTCGACCACGACTACCTCAACGGCGAGACGATCCGGATGGACGGCGCACTGCGGATGGCGCCCCGCTGACCCCCGCCGGCCCCGGCATCGATCCCTTGAGCGGCATGCCGCGCCATCTCACCGACGACCTCGGGCACCCGGTGGAGGTCGTGCCCGAGGTGCGGCGGGTGGTCTCGCTCGTGCCCTCACTCACCGAGGCGATCGCGGCGAGCTGCCCCGGGGTGCTCGTCGGCGCGACCGACTGGTGCACCCATCCCGCGGACCTCGAGGCCAGCGGCGTGGCCCGGGTGCGCGGCACGAAGAACCCCGACCTGCGCGCCATCGAGGCGCTGCTGCCGGACCTCGTCGTGGCCAACAAGGAGGAGAACCGAGAGCTCGACGTGCGCCGGCTGAGGGAGCGAGGGGTCGCGGTGTGGGTCACGGACATCGAGACGGTGCCCGGTGCGGTGGCCTCGATGCGGCGACTGTTGCGTGAGGTGCTGGGGCTGGCTGCCGATCCGGGGTGGTTGGTCGAGGCGGATGCCGCGTGGTCAGGGCCCGTTCCCGAGCCCTCGCAGCGAGCGGTGGTGCCGATCTGGCGCGACCCGTGGATGGTGGTGGGCCGCCCGACCTTCACGGCGGACCTGCTCGCTCGAAGTGGCATCGAGGTCGTGACGGGCGGGGTGGCCGGGCGCTATCCCGCGGTGGATCTCGACGTGCTGGACGACCCGTCGGCGGCGGAGGTCGTGCTCCTGCCCGATGAGCCGTACGTGTTCACCGATGACGACGGGCCGGAGGCTTTCGGGTCGGTGCCGACGCGGCTCGTGTCGGGCCGGCTGCTCACCTGGTACGGACCCTCCCTCGCGGCCGCCCGGATTTCGCTGGACCGATCCTGAGCGTGTAACGTCTCCGTCGCGCACGGGCGGTTCTTCGTGAGTCGTCCGCGCCCCCTTAGCTCAGTCGGTAGAGCGTTTCCATGGTAAGGAAAAGGTCGTCGGTTCGATTCCGACAGGGGGCTCTGCTCCGGCCGATCCGGCTCCACAGGATCGACCGAGGCCCCAAGGCGGGGTAGCTCAGCTGGTTAGAGCGCACGACTCATAATCGTGAGGTCGCGGGATCGAGCCCCGCTCCCGCTACCGAGACCGCGATTTCTGGGAATGCCAGAGGTCGCGTAGTCTGTTGTGCTGGTGTCGCGCGTTCCTCGCGTCCAGCGCGACGTCCCGATGTCATTACTTTCTTGAGAGCAGGTTGCCCCCATGGCCAAGGCCACCGACGTCCGCCCGAAGATCACGATGGCGTGCACGGAGTGCAAGGAGCGCAACTACATCACCAAGAAGAACCGTCGTAACGACCCCGACCGGCTCGACCTGGCGAAGTTCTGCCCCCGTTGCAAGAAGCACACCACGCACCGCGAGACCCGCTGACGCAGGTCCCTCCGCGAGAGGCCGCCGCACACCATGTGGTGTCGGCGGCCTCTCGCTGTGCCGGGCCCTAGAGTGGCGACATGGCCGTGAACACTGACTTCGTCGGGCGCACCTATCCCCCGAGTGGACCGTATGCCGTCGACGCTGCCCTCGTGGCGGCCTTCGCCGCCGCCGTGGGCGCCACCGACCTCGTGCACACCGACGGAGACGCCGCTCGGGCGGCGGGTTATGCGGACGTGATCGCGCCCCCGACGATGGCTGTGCGCTTTGCGCAGATGGCCGACCGCGCCTATGTCACCGATCCTGATGCCGGTATCGACTACAGCCGGGTGGTGCATGGCGAGCAGCGGTTCGTCCACCACCGGCCGATCACGGCGGGGGACGAGGTCGTCGGCACCCTCACCGTCGACCAGGCGCGCTCGGCGGGTGGTCACGCGATGGTCACCACGCGCACCGAGCTCGCGACCACGGCAGGAGAGGCGCTCACGACCTGCGTCTCGACGATCGTCGTGAGGGGTGGTGGAGCATGAGCACGTCGATCCGTGCGTTCTCCGA
>JBDTDY010000243.1:0-15000 GCA_039922835.1 Ornithinibacter sp. | reverse complement strand
GGCCCCGCCGGTGCGGTTGGCTCGATGTCGTCATCGGGCGCTACGCCACCCGGATCAACGGGGTCACCGACTTCGTCATCACCAAGCTCGACGTGCTGACCGGCTTCGACACGGTGCCGGTGTGTGTCGCCTACGACGTCGACGGGGTGCGCCACGACGAGATGCCGATGGGGCAGAGCGACTTCCACCACGCCAAGCCCATCTACGAGGAGCTCCAGGGGTGGTGGGAGGACATCTCAGAGTGTCGCGAGTTCGACGACCTCCCGGCAGCCGCGCAGGCCTACGTGCTGCGCGTCGAGGAGCTCATCGGGGCCAGGGTCTCGGCGATCGGCGTGGGCCCCGGACGGCACGAGATCATCGCCAGGCACGCGCTGCTGGACTGACGCCCGGCGCGGGTCAGGGTCAGGTCACGTCAGCTCAGGCGGGGCGGAGCACGTGCATCCGGTGCGCCGCGCGGGTCAGCACGACGTAGAGCACCCGCACCCCACCGGGTGACTCCGCCGCGATGCCGTCGGGGTCGACGACGACGGTCGCGTCCCACTCCAGGCCCTTGCTCGAGAGCGGGTCGATCACCTGCACCCGGCCGTTCCCGGAGTCGTTCAGCGCCTCCAACCGCGGCTCCCAGCGCTTCGCCGTGATGACTGCGATCGACCCCTCGACCTCGCCGAGCAGCTGCTCCACGGCATCCGCGGCCGCCTGCGCGAGCGAGCCCTCGACCACCCGGTCGACCGGCTCGACCCCGGTCTCGCGCACGGCCCTGGGGATGTCCGCGTCGGGCACGAGGGGGAGGATGACGTCACGCGCGTGGTCGAAGATCTCGCGGGCGTTGCGGTAGTTGGTGTCCATGTGGAACGCACGGCGAAGCTGGCCGGTGAATGCCTCCTCGCGGGCCCGGCCCGACTCCGCCAGGTCTCCCCACGAGGACTGCGCGGCGTCGCCGACGACCGTCCACGATGCGGTGCGACCGCGGCGTCCGAGCATGCGCCACTGCATCGGTGAGAGGTCCTGCGCCTCGTCCACGAGCACGTGGGCATAGGCCGAGGGCCGGTCCAGGTGCCCCACCATCAGCCGTGACCGCGCATCGGTCGGGGTGAGGATGGGGGCGGTGGGGTCGGCCAGCACCCGACGGTCGACCCCTGCGCGCACGTCGACGACGCCGTAGGACGAGAGGTCGTCGAGCTCCTCGACGTCGTAGAACCCGACGTCCTCCCGCTCAGCCACCTGCACCGTGCCCAGCCGCGCCACGAGGTCGTCGAGGAGGCCCGCGTCGGCCACCGACCAGGTGCCCTCCTCGAGCGCCTCCCGGTAGGAGTGCGCGAGGGCGGCGCCCTCCTCCTGGCTGAGCACCCCACGCGTCATCGCGTAGACGTGCTCGGTGTCGGCGAGCTCGAGCAACAGCTCACGAGGGTCGACCTGGCGCCACCAGGCCGCCATGAACTCGTCCACGTCGCGCGACTCATCGAAGACCTCGAGGAAGATGCTGCGATCGCCCTCACGCACCGAGCGCCACGCGGCCTCGGCGAGTGCTGCCCGGGCAGCACTCGTGCCGAGGTTGTGCTGGTGGCCCCGGAGCACGTCCGAACGCACCCGACGAAGCACCCGTTCGTCCAGTCGCACGGCGTTCCCCGCCACGAACGAGCGGAACTCCTTCGGCGCACCCGTGGGGGGAGCGGAGGACAAGCGCGAGAGCAGCCGGCGGATGTGCAACGACCCCTTGATGGCCGCGACCTCGGGGGGGTCGAGCCGCTTGGCGGTGATGCCGTCGAGGAGGTCGCCCAGTGCCCGCAGCGCGACGGAGTCCTCACCCAGGCTCGGCAGCACCCGCTCGATGTATGCCGTGTACGCGGCCGAGGGCCCGACGACGAGGATGCCGCCGTTCTCGAAGCGCCGCCGCTCGGCATACAGCAGGTAGGCCGCCCGGTGCAGGGCGACCACCGTCTTGCCGGTGCCCGGGCCACCGGTGATCTCGGTGACGCCGCGAGAGGGGGCCCGGATGGCCTCGTCCTGGTGACGTTGGATGGTGGCGACGATGTCGCGCATCTGGCGGCCCCGGCTGCGGGTCAGCGCTGCGATGAGGGCGCCGTCACCGACCACGACGATGTCCTCGGGCGCCTCGGGCACCATCAGGTCGTCCTCGATCCCGACCACGGCGGCCCCGCGGCAGCGGAGCACCCGACGGCGGATCACGCCCATCGGGTCGACCGGGGTGGCGCGGTAGAAGGCGGAGGCCGCTGGTGCGCGCCAGTCGACGACCAGCGGCTCGTAGTCGTCGTCGCGCACCCCGAGCCGGCCGATGTAGCGGACATCGCGCTCCGCAGCGGTGGACGTCTCCTCGCCGAGGTCCAGGCGCCCGAAGACGAGCCCTTCGTACTGCTTCTCGATGGTGGAGCGCCGACGCGCCGCGGCGTAGACCAGGGCGTCGCGCTCGAACAGCCCGGTCATCTCCTCGTCGCGCACGTCGCCGGTGCGTGAGGTACGGCCGCGGGCGAGGCCATCCGCCTCGACGTCGGCGGCGCGCAACGTCGCCTTCTCCAGCTCCTGGTAGACCCGGTCCACGTGGGCCTGCTCGCGGGAGATCTCGCCGGCGACGTCGGGTGCGGCCTCGGGCTGGCCGGGATGTGCTGCGCTCACGGAGCGGGTTCTCCTCGTGGGGTGGTGCGGATTGCGAACACACCAGTATGCCGGGACGCCCGCGCCCTCCGTGCCGCTCACCCCTAGATTGGTCGCGTGAAGGTTCTCGTCATCGGCTCAGGAGCCAGGGAGCACGCACTCGTGCGCTCCCTCTCGCTCGATCCCACCGTCGACGCCGTGGTGGCGGCTCCGGGCAACCCCGGCATCGAGGCCGTGGCTCCGTGCGAGGCGCTGCCCGGTGGCGTCAGCGACGCGACGAGCGTGGTCGACCTCGCGACCCGCCTCGGTGTCGACCTCGTCGTGATCGGGCCGGAGGCGCCGTTGGTCGCCGGTGTCGCCGACGCCGTCCGGGCGGCGGGCATTGCGTGCTTCGGACCCTCCGCGGAGGCCGCCCGCCTCGAGGGCAGCAAGGCGTTCGCCAAGGAGGTCATGTCGGCCGCGGAGGTGCCGACCGGGCTCGCCCACGTCTGCACGACCCTGCAGCAGGTGGCCGATGCCATCGACGCGCTGGGGGCCCCCCACGTCGTCAAGGACGACGGCCTCGCCGGTGGGAAGGGGGTCGTGGTCACCGACGACCGTGAGGAAGCGCTGGAGCACGCCCGCTCGTGCCTGGCGAAGGAGGACGGCCGGGTGGTCGTGGAGGAGTTCCTCGACGGCCCCGAGGTGTCACTGTTCTGCCTCAGCGACGGAACGACCGTGGTGCCGCTGACCCCCGCCCAGGACTTCAAGCGCGTCGGTGACGACGACACCGGCCCGAACACCGGCGGGATGGGGGCCTACAGCCCGCTGGACTGGGCGCCCGAGGGCCTGGTCGCCGATGTCGTCGCGCGGGTGGCCCAGCCGACGATCGAGGAGATGCGGCGACGAGGGACCCCGTTCGCCGGGGTGCTCTACGTCGGACTCGCCCTCACGTCTCGCGGCCCGAGGGTCATCGAGTTCAACGCTCGGTTCGGGGACCCCGAGACGCAGGTCGTGCTCGCGCGGCTGCTCACTCCGCTGGCTGCCGTGCTGCATGCCGCCGCCACGGGCCGCCTCGGTGACATCGAGCCGCTGCGCTGGTCCACGGACCACGCGGTCACGGTGGTCGTGGCCGCAGCCGACTACCCCGCGACCCCGCGCACCGGCGACCTGATCACCGGCGCGGACGCGCTGGTGGGCGACCCCACGGCATACGTGCTGCACGCCGGGACGGCCCGCGGTGCCGACGGCCTGCTCGTGTCCGCGGGGGGTCGGGTGCTCTCGGTCGTCGCGACCGGTGACTCGCTCGCCGAGGCTCGCCGCCGGGTCTATGCGGTCGTTGCCGGTATCGACCTGCCGGGCTCGCACCACCGCACCGACATCGCGTTGCGTGCCGAGCGCGGAGCAGTCGTGCTGGCTCCTCGGACGGTGACCTGACGTCAATGGCGGCCCTGCGGCCGATGACCGACGGTCACCGGCCGCGCCAGGCGTCGCATCGACGATCGGTGGCCTCAGCTCACCTCCGGAAGGTCTGGACGGATCCCGTTCCCTCGGGTCCGTTCTCGCCCATCGGTGCCATGGTGCCGACATACAGCGTGTTTCCCGCGACCTCCACCGCGAGCGCACCGTCAAGGTGGCGGAAGGTGCTGACCGTGCCGCGCCGGCTGACCTTGGAGATGGACCCGGCGAAGAGCTCGGTGACGTAGGCCGTGCCGTCGGGTGTCACGGCCAGGTTGGTGGCGCCGAGGAATCCGGTCGCCAGCCGCTTGCTCGTGCCGGTCCATGGATTCACCTCGTAGACGCTGCCACGGGCACCCAGGCTCGGGTCCTCGGGCCCACCCGGAAGGGTGGACACGAAGAGGCGGCCGCCGGGCCCGCGCTCGACGTCCGTCGGCACCGGCTCGAACGCGTAGGTCTTCCCGGCCAGGCACGAGGCCTCCGGCGGCGCGCCGAGGGCCGCGAGGCGGTCAGCAGTCAGCGTCAGTGGCTGACGCGGGAGGACCGCCATTGTCGAGACGTGGCCCCCGGGGCTGACAGCGAGGATGTCGTTACCGGCGGCATCCGCCACCGCCCACGACCCGTGACCGAGGCTCACGACGGAGTAGGGGTGGGAGTCGACGAGCCCCGTGTACGTGGCCGGTCCTCCGGTGGCCGCGACGAGCCAGTCCTGGCCAGTGGTGCACTCCGTGGCGGCGGTGTCGAGGAGGCCGTATTGGACCTGTCTGTCCGGATTGTGCTCCTGCTCGTACCCGCTGAGGTCAGCGACCACGTCAGTCCCACCCGCACGATGCACCGTGAGGGTGGTGTTGCCGCTCCCGTCAGTCGTGGTGTAGGCGATCGCGCGGCCCGAGTCGATGACGTCGAGGCCTGCGACCTCGCCGGGGAAGGTGATGAGGGGAGTGAGCTCGCCGTGGTCGATGCGCGACACCACTCCGGTGAAGCCGTCCGCGATGTAGACCTTCTTCTGGTCGACGGAGATCTGGAACGGCGCCAGGACCTCCTCGTTGAGCGTGCGATCCCACTTCTTCGGGTGGTGTTGGCTGCTGTGAGCGCCGGCCGTGGGGGTTGCGACGAGGGCAAGTGATGCTGCTGCGGTGGCGGCGAGCATGGCGCGGCCCGTGAATCTGGACATTCGGATACTCCACTTCTTCGACGATGGCCAGCCCTATGCGCAGCGAGCGGTTCGTCGGCCCTCTGGCACCTGACCGTCTCTCAGTGTGAAACTCATCTGGCCACGTGTCCAGAGGTGAGCGCGCACGACCTTCTGATGCGCAGCAGCTCAGGCGAGCGGCGAAGCCGGTCAGACCTCGTTGAGCGCCTCATGGATGTCGGCCAGGTGGTCGAGGTCGGCGAGGTCGAGCACCTGGAGGTAGATCCGGGTCGCGCCCACCGCCGCGAGACGCCCGACCCGGTCTCGGGCCTCCTCCGGGGAGCCCGCCACCCCGTTCTCGCGCAGCTCGTCGACGTCGCGCCCGATGGCCTCCGCGCGGCGGCGCAGGGTGGCGTCGTCCTTCGCGATGCACACCACCTGGGCTGCGGAGCGGATCAGGCTGCCGGGCGCCCGGCCCTGGCGCTCGCACTCCTCGTCGATCCGGTCGAACAGCGCCCCGGTGGCCTCGGGTGACTGGAACCCGGCATTGAAGTCGGCGGCGTGGCGCACGGCGAGCTCCGGGGTGCGACGCTTCCCGCCGCCACCGATGATGATCGGTACGCCGCCGTCCTGAACGGGCTTGGGCAGGGCGGGTGAGCCCGTCACCGGGTAGTGCGGGCCGGCGTGGTCGAAGGTCTCACCGACGGGTGTCGCCCACATGCCGGTGATGACCGCCAGCTGCTCCTCGAACCGGTCGAACCGCTCCCGCACGTCGGGAAAGGGCACGCCGTATGCCGTGTGCTCGGCCTCGAACCAGCCGGCGCCCAGGCCCAGCTCGACCCGTCCTCCGCTCATCGCGTCGACCCCGGCGACGGTGACGGCCAGGACCCCCGGCAGGCGGAAGGTGGCCGACGTGACGAGCGTGCCCAGCCGGATCGTGCTCGTCTCGCGGGCGAGGCCGGCGAGGGTGATCCAGGCGTCGCTCGGGCCGGGGAGGCCGTCACCGGACATGTGCAGGAAGTGGTCGGAGCGGAAGAAGCCGTCGAAGCCGAGGTCCTCCGCCGCCCTGGCCACCGCAAGGAGGTCGTCATAGCTCGCGCCCTGCTGGGGCTCGGTGAAGATGCGAAGGTCCATGGGCCCCACGCTACGTCGTCAGGTGCCGACGGTGATGGCTTCTGCCTCGGACTGCGAGCCCGCCGGCTCCACCCCGTGATCCGGGCCGGAGTCGACACCGCTGAGGTGCCCACGGCCACCGACGATCACGACGATGGCTGCGAGCACGGCGGCCGCGCCCATCCAGAAGGGCAGGTGCGCAGAGCGCTCGCCGAGGCGGCCCGCCAGCCACGGGGCCACCGCTCCACCGGAGAAGCGGACGAAGCTGTATGCCGACGAGGCGACGCCGCGCTCCACCGGCGAGACCTTCATGACGGTCTCGGTGATGAGGGTGTTGTTGATGCCGAGGAACCCCCCGGAGAGGATCACACCGACCACGAGCACCGGCTTGTGGTCGGTCCAGATCGCCATGGCCGCGAGGATGAGACCGAAGCCGAGGAGTGCGACGTAGATGCCGTTGAGCGTGCCGATGTGACGCTGCACCCAGGGGGCGACCAGCACCGAGGTGAACGCGAGGAGCAGGCCCCAGCCGAAGAACACGAAGCCGACGCCGCGAGCTGAGAGGTCGAGGGGGAACGGCGTGAAGGAGAGCAGGGTGAAGAAACCGACGTTGTAGAGCAGGGCGGTGACGGCGACGGTGCGCAGACCGGGGTGGCCCAGCGCCTTCAGCGGGGCGCTCAACGGGACGGGGTCACCCTCGGGCTTGCTGTTGGGCAGGGTCAGCCACGTGGTGACGAGGGCGATCGCCATGAGCGCACTGACGCCGAAGAAGGGCCAACGCCACGAGATCGACCCGAGTGCTCCGCCGAGGAGCGGCCCGGCGGCGATGCCCACACCCAGGGCGGCCTCGTAGAGGATGATCGCCTGCGCCACGGACCCGCGGGCAGCGCGGACGATGGTGGCGAGCGCCGTGGCGATGAAGAGGGCGTTGCCCAACCCCCACACGGCGCGGAACCCCACGACACCGCCGATGCTGTCCTGCATGCCGGCGAGACCGGCACCGACGATGATGATCGCGAGCCCGACGAGCAGGGTGGGCTTGGGCCCGATCCGGCTGGAGACCCAGCCCGTGATGAGCATCGCGACACCCATGACCGCCATGTAGCTCGTGAAGAGCAGCGAGACCTGCGACGGCGATGCGCCGAGCTGCTCGGCGATGGGCTTGAGGATGGGATCGACGAGGCCGATCCCCATGAAGGCGACGACGCACGCGAAGGCGACGCTCCAGACGGTCTTGGGTTGACGCCACATCAGCGGGTGGATCCTCTCGGTCGGTGGTCCGGGGCGGGCCCGGTCAGGGCTGTTCGGGGGTGGGTGAGGGGGTCTGCGGTGAGGGCGCCGGCGAGGGTGCTGCCCGGGTCGCCTCGAGCAGCTCGCCGAGGAGCGCCACGGCGTCGCGCAGCCGACCCTCGTGGGGCGAGACGGTGTCGAGCACGGGAGCGAGGGCCGCGCCGCGAGAGCGCCGGATGCCGTCCAGCACGGATCGCCCGCCGGGCGTGAGCTCGACCTGCGTCGCGCGGGCGTCGGCGGGGTCGGGGGTTCGCGAGACGAGGCCGTCGGACTCCAGTCGCTGCACGTGCGCGGTCATCGAGGGCTGGCTGCAGTCGTCAGCCGCCGCGAGGGCCGTGATCCGTGAGGGACCGAGGTCGTCCACGAGGGCGAGCACGCGCGCCTGGGCGTACGGCATACCGAGGTCGGCGTGCCTGCTGGCCCACCGCGAGAGGCGGGCGGCGCTGCGGAGCAGGTCGTCGGCCAGGGCGTTCGTGTCGGGCATGCGACCAATTTACATAGGAATCCTATGTAAATCAACCTGACGCCGTGCGACGCCGCTCCCGCGGGTCGGGCCGAGTGCAGGACTGGAACAATCAGCTTCATGCCCGACGCTGCCCTGGACCTGCCCGGCTATGCCCACGTGTACTCCGGCAAGGTGCGTGACCTCTACGCACCGCTCGACCCCGGCACGGGCGAGCCGCGACCCGACCGGCTGCTCCTCGTCGCCTCGGATCGCATCTCCGCCTTCGACTTCGTGCTCGACAGCCCGATCCCCGACAAGGGTGAGGTGCTGACACGCCTGTCGCTGTGGTGGTTCGACCAGCTGGCCGACCTCGTCCCGCACCACGTCATCTCCACCGACGTGCCGGATGCCGTGCGCGGCCGCGGTGTGCTCGTCGAGCGTCTCGACATGCTTCCGGTCGAG
Source organism: Ornithinibacter sp. (assembly GCA_039922835.1). Classification (GTDB taxonomy): domain Bacteria; phylum Actinomycetota; class Actinomycetes; order Actinomycetales; family Dermatophilaceae; genus Fodinibacter. The sequence continues at coordinate 6,511 of JBDTDY010000243.1, read as the reverse complement.
TGCGTCGCGCGCGCCTACCTCACCGGTGGCGGCCTGGGGGAGTACACGGCGACCGGCGCCGTGAGCGGCATCCGACTTCCTGCCGGGCTGGTCGACGGCGACCGGCTCCCCGAGCCGATCTTCACGCCGTCGACGAAGGCGCCGGCGGGGGAGCACGACGAGCCGATCCCGTATGCCGCGGTGGAGGCCGAGATCGGAGCTGTCCTCGCGGCGCAGGTGCGCGACCTCACTGTCGCGATCCTCGCCCGCGGCAACGAGATCGCGAGTGTCCGCGGCATCCTGCTCGCCGACACCAAGGTCGAGTTCGGGCTCCGGGGCGCGGAGGTGGTGCTCGCCGACGAGGTGCTCACCCCCGACTCCTCGCGCTTCTGGCCTGCGGACCAGTGGGAGCCCGGTCACCCGCAGCCGAGCTTTGACAAGCAGTACGTGCGGGACTGGCTCACCTCGCCTGCGTCAGGGTGGAGCAAGGCCTCGGGCGCGGCTCCCCCCGGGTTGCCCGAGGACGTCGTGGCGCAGACCCGGGCGAAGTACGTCGAGGCCTACGAGCGACTGACCGGCGAGACCTTCTGACGCCTTTCCCGGTCGTCGGCGTCAGGGTCCGCCGGAGTCAGCGTGGCCGGCGTCAGGTCGAGGAGCGGAGGCGCTTGGCCGCACGGCGCTGCTGCACCCGGCTCAGCCGGAGCACGAGAGGGACGGCGCGCACGGACAGGCCCGGAGCGAGGCCGAACAACCGCGCCTGCACCCCTCGCCACCTGGGCAGCGCGACGAGGGCGCGCGGACGGTCCACGAGCCGGATCACCTCCTCGGCCACGAACTGGGGTGTCAAGAGCTGGCCGGAGAAGGACAGCGACGCCTGCGGGTCGTCGAGCTTGTCGAAGAGCATCGGGGTCCACACCCCGTCAGGGCACACGCAGCTGATGTGGATGTGGCGCTCACCGGCTGCGCGCAGGTCAGCCAGGGTCGAGGTGCTGAGGCCCACCACGGCGTGCTTCGTCGCGGCATAGACGCCCTCACCGGGAACAGCCACCAGACCGGCCAGCGATGCGATGTTGATGACGTGGCCGCACCCGGCAGGACGCATCACCTCGAGGGCGGCCACCGTGCCGTGCATCGCACCGAGCGCGTTGACCTCGAACATCAGGCGACGTTGCGTGTCGTCCTGGCCCCAGACCGGGCCGGTGGTGAGGACCCCGGCGTTGTTGACCCACAGGGCCAGGGAGCCGGCATCCTCGACGGCTGAGCCGGCTGTGCGGCGGCACGCCTGCTGGTCGCGCACGTCGAGAGCGAGGCCGCGAGCCCGCCCACCGGCGGCGATGATCTCCGATGCGACCGAGACCGCCGCAGCCTCGTCGACATCTGTCACTGTGACGTGAAAACCCTTGGCGCCCAGTCGGATAGCCGTCTCGCGCCCCAGCCCACCCGCCCCACCAGTGATGACGGCGCCGCCGAGCGAGGTCATCGAGCCGACGTCGTGTCGCGGTGCGGCTGGTGCCGGTGGTCGAGGGAGGGCATGAGCACGATCATCCCGTATCGGCCGAGCGCGACGGCCTGGGGGTCGTCACGTCGCGGTCGAGGACCCAGCCGTCATGCCGGGCCACCCACTGGGAGGCGCGCGAGGACGTCGTCGTCCACGCAGGCGGTGAGGCCGAGACAGTGACCCCAGAGCGCGACGGGCGAGACCCTGCTCCCGGGCGGCAGCCCCTCCACGTCACCCGGGTCGTGGCGCGCGACGTCGAGCACGCTTCTGCGGTCCCGGCGGTCGACATCGGGCCACGGCTGGGCGCACGCCCGGGCGCGGGCCACGAGTGCCAGCAGTCCGTGACCGTGCAGCGCCGCGGCCCCGTCGACGGCTGCCGGGCTCAGCGCAGCAAGGTCCCCCAGTGTCAGCACGCCCAGGTCGGAGAGGCGCTCGGCCCACGCCGGGCCGACCCCGCGGATCGCTGCGACCGGAAGTGTGGTCAGGGCGGCCGGCACGCTCGTCGTGGGGGAGCCGTATTCGGCCGCAGCCCCACCGGGCACATGGCGGAGGTGGAACTCGGCTTCCCACCGCGCCTCGTCGAGTGACCCTGGCTCGTGGCTGCCCGGCTCGCGGGTGCCCACCCGTCCGACCACCCGTTCGAGGACGAACTGCCCGGAGGCGTCGGTTGCCATCAGGGCAGTTGCCACACCGGCTTCGGCTTCACGGGCGACGAGGCCGGCCAGCTCGGCCGGTCCCACCGCTCAGCCCTCCGTCCGGAAGCGGATCTCGATCTCCCCGAACACGTCTGCTCGCTCGTCCGGTTGACCGGGACTGGTGGTCGTCGTCGGGGGTCGCACGAGGAGCCGGAGGTCGCGGATGCCGTCGAGCACCTCGGGTCGAAACGTCAGCAACCGGGCGCTCTCGATCTGGCGCAGCCTCGTGCTGCCGAGGTCGGCCAGCGTGGTCCTTGCGACCGCCGGCGACAGCCCGGTGGAGGGGCGTGCGAGCGCCATGCCGGATGCCGGGACGCTGGCGCTGCTCGTCGTGCTGGCTGGCGGTGCGCCCGAGGAGGGGATGCGGGTGGTGGTGAAGGCGAGCTTGGCGCGCAGTGTGCCGCCCTCGACGAGCACCCGAGGCACCCCGCGCCGAGCCACTTCCTGCACCGACTCCAGGTAGCGCGCGGCGAGGAAGAGGGCCACGGCATTGCGGATCTTCGTCACGTCGGCGGCGACCAGGCCGTCCGGGCGGTCCTTGAGCTCGATGGCGAGCTCTTTCAAGGCGTCCTGATCGGGAGCCGGGCCCCCGGTGCGGATGGTCGTGCCGCCGTCGCCGTCCGGGAAGAGGTCGGCGACGGCGGCATCGACCATGCCCGCCGTGACGGTGGTGGCTGCGACCTCAGCGGTGGTGAGGCCGGCAGCCGACTCCAGCGCACGCAGCCGTTCCTCCTGGCTCGTGTGCGACGCGACGATCGAGTCGAGGGTCTCCACGAGCAGAGTTGCGACGAACTCGGCAAAGCCGACGTCAGTCACGGTGTTGTCGGGCATCGCTGGCCCCACCTTCCGATGTCAGGGGTCGACGCGGTCTACTGCTGGTTCAGCGGCTGGTAGTCCGTCTTGAAGTTGATCTTGACGCTTCCCGTGATGGTGACGTCGACCCCGGAGTTCGAGCCCTGGGCCGTGTTGGAGGTGCTCACGTTGACCGAGGTGTAGGCGGTCGACGCAGAGGCCTTGACCCAGGCCGAGAGGATGCCCCCGGTGGCGGCGCGCGCGCGGAAGGCGAAGTCGCTGCGGGAGAACTTGCTCGAGTTGCTCGAGAAGTAGTCCGACCCGTAGCTGTGGAAGTTGAGCCCCGTCTCGATCGTGCCGTCGTTGACGACCAGCCGCAGCATGCCGAGCTTGACCATCTCCTTCAGGAGCGTGTACTTGTTCGCGGCGATCCGGATCGCGGCTGCCGTCTGGATGTCATCGACCTTGGCGGGCGTCAGCGCGCCTGCCGAGGCGACCTTGTTGTCGCTGGTGACGCCGCCGTCCTTGACCTCGAGCGCGTCGTTGAGCTTGGTGGCGTCTGCCGCGGTCAGCGTGGCACCGGTCTCGACGACCTTGCTCGGCGCAGCGTCCGGGTTCACCGGCGGAGCGGCCGCCGAGAGCAACTGCATGATGTCGGCCGGGCCGATGTCGTCCTTGGTGTCGTTGATGTAGGTCGTGAGCGACTTGGTCGTCGCCTGGAGCAGCTCGATGAAGGCCTGCTGCTGCCGGATGTCGGCCGCGACCAGTGAGTCGAACACGTCGCTCACGAGCTTGGTCGTGAACTCGACGAAACCGATCTCCCCCAGACGCGACGCGTACGCGACGGCGTCATTTCCTCCAGCCATGATGTCGTTCCCCTCGCTTCGGTGCGGTCACCTGCTGTGACCGGACTCGTGGGGGAGGAGTGGCGCGTGCCCGCGGTGATACAGCTGACCTAGTCGCCGGAGGTCAGCCACTCCTCGAACCGTCGGCCGTCGGTGGGCACCTCCCTGTCCGGCAAGAGGCCGTCGCGCAGCCCACGACGTAGAACAGGGAGGCCAACGACACGCACTCCCGGATGCCGGTGGGCCGCGATGCGTCGGGCGAGGTCGACCGAGTCGTGCACGTCAGGCCCTGCGAGCTCCTTGCGGATGCCGTGCCGTCCACGTGGTGGCCCCTCCGCGACGGCGTCGACGAGCGCCTCGGCCGCGGCATCGGGGTGGACCGGTCGCAGTTGCATCCGGGGGACGAGAGCCACCCTCCCCACACGGATCTGCGTCAGGAAGCTCTCGGCGAGGGTGAACCAGGCCGTGGTGCGAACGAGCGTCACCGGGGTGCTCCCGGCGAGGTAGGCCTCCTCTTGTGCCGCCTTCCCCCCGTAGTAGCCCGTGGCGCTGCTCACCCCCGGGTCCGTGACGTTGACGATGGAGAGGCACACGATGTGCCCGACCCCCGCGCGCTCGGCGGCGGCCGTGACGGCAGTGGCCGACCCGCCGAAGAACGCGACGGCACGGCGCCTCGACATGGTTGAGACGTTGAGGCAGTCGAGCACCGTGTCGACCCCCATGAGCGCCTGGTCGAGCCCGTCGCCGGCCAGCACGTCGACCCCGGTGGCTCGTGACACCGCCAGCACCTCGTGCCCGGCTGACGTCAGACCTGCCACGGCACGCCGCCCCATCTCGCCGGTGCCGCCCAGCACCACGACCCTGTCCATGCCCGACCCTCTCGCTCGCTCCGCCCAGGCCCGGTCGCCGCAGGCGCCGTTCCCGTTCTGGTCACCATGGTGTCGACACTCAGGGCTCGCGTCGAGGTCAGGGCGCAGGTGGGGGGCGTGGCCACCGTGCTGTCGGCGCCGGTGGCGAGGGGGCCGGTCACGGCGACGGAGAGATCGCCCTGCCGCAGACGCGGGTGTGGGCCGCACGAGAGCGCCGGTAGCCTTGACCCGGCATCCGCCGCCTGCGCCGCACCACCGGGAGACCCCCACATGACCTCGTCGCACGACCTCGTGCTGACCACCGTCCCGGGCGGAAACGCACTCTCGGGCTTCCGCGCGGCCGCGCTCCTCGCGCGCCTGCACGTGGTCGTGCCCGCTGTCACGGGAATCTCCGGCAGGTTCGTGCACTGGGTGGCCAGCGAGGTCGCGCTCGACGACACGACGCGCGACGCCGTCACCCGCCTCCTCACCTACGGAGAGCCGGCCCACGCCGCGCTGGGCTCTGACGCCGGGTCCATGGTGGTCGTGGCGCCACGACTGGGCACCCTCTCGCCCTGGGCCTCCAAGGCCACCGACATCGCGCACAGCTGCGGCGTGGCCGTGCGGCGCGTCGAGCGTGTCACGGCCTACGACCTCGAGGTGTCGGACCCGCTCACCGCCGAGGAGTGGCTGGCCTGCGCCGACGTGGTGCACGACCGAATGACCGAGACGGCCCTGCCCACGGTCGAGGCGAGTGCTGCTCTCTTCGACGAGCGTGCCGCCGAGCCGATGGAGCACGTCGACGTGCTGGGCCGCGGCCGCGCCGCGATCGAGGAGGCGGACACGGCATACGGTCTCGCCCTGTCCGAGGACGAGGTCGACTACCTCGTCGAGGCCTTCACCGGCCTGGCGCGCAACCCCACCGATGTCGAGCTGATGATGTTTGCGCAGGCCAACAGCGAGCACTGCCGCCACAAGATCTTCAACGCCGACTTCATCGTCGACGGCGAGCCGCAGACGCGCAGCCTCTTCGGGATGATCCGGCACACCGAGGCCGTCGCGGGTGCGGGCACCGTGGTCGCCTACAAGGACAACGCCTCCGTGATGGAGGGGGGCCGGATCGAGCGCTGGCTGCCCGAGCGTGGGGACGGCCCCTCGCCCTACGTGGCGCGCCACGAGGACGTTCATGTCCTCATGAAGGTCGAGACGCACAACCACCCGACTGCGATCTCGCCCTTCCCTGGTGCGGCGACCGGCGCCGGTGGCGAGATCCGCGACGAGGGCGCGACGGGGCGCGGGTCGGCACCCAAGGCGGGCCTCACCGGCTTCGTCGTCTCCAACCTGCACCTGCCGGGGACCGACGAGCCCTGGGAGCGCGAGGTCTACGGCTCGCCCGACCACATCGCGACGCCGCTCGAGATCATGATCGACGGACCGATCGGTGCGGCGGCGTTCAACAACGAGTTCGGACGACCGGGGCTCGGCGGGTTCTTCCGCGTCTATGAGCAGACCGTCGACGGAGTGCGTCGCGGCTATCACAAGCCGATCATGAGCGCTGGGGGCCTCGGCTCGATCAGCGCCGACCAGACGGAGAAGATCCTGTTCCCCGCGGGGACCCTGCTCCTGCAGATCGGCGGGCCCGGGATGCGGATCGGCATGGGAGGCGGCGCCGCCTCGTCGATGGCCTCCGGTGCCAACGCGGCCGAGCTCGACTTCGACTCGGTGCAGCGCGGCAACCCCGAGATGGAGCGCCGCGCGCAGGAGGTCATCAACCACTGCTGGTCAATGGGTGCGGCGAATCCCCTTCTCGCAATTCACGACGTCGGTGCCGGCGGGCTGTCGAACGCCTTCCCC
>JBDTDY010000242.1:0-2862 GCA_039922835.1 Ornithinibacter sp. | reverse complement strand
CGCACCTCTACCTCTCCCCGGTGCTCCAACCGGCTCCGGGGTCCACGCACGGCTACGACGTGCTCGACCACACCCGGATCAACGAGGAGGCCGGCGGCCGTGAGGCCTTCGAGCGGCTCGTGGTCGCCGCCCGGGCGGCGGGACTCGGCATCATCGTCGACGTCGTGCCCAACCACATGACGGTGCCCCAGCCGGCGCACCTCAACGCCCCGTTCTGGTCCCTCCTGCGCGACGGGCGCCGGTCGCCGTATGCCGGGTGGTTCGACGTCGACTGGGCGGCGGAGGACGACCGCATCCTGATGCCGGTCCTCGGTGGGACGGTGCAGCAGGCCATCGACGCGGGGGAGCTCCTGCTCGCCGACGACGGCGGGCCCTCTGCCAGCGACCACGTGCTGCGCTACTACGACGCCGAGTTCCCGGTGGCCGCGGGAACGGAGACCCTTCCCATGGACGAGCTGGTCGAGGCGCAGGCCTATCGGCTCTCCTCGTGGCGGGACTCCGAGGAGCTGAACTATCGCCGGTTCTTCGACGTCACCTCCCTCGTGGCGGTGCGCGTCGAGGACCCGATCGTCTTCATGGGAACCCACGCCCTCCTGCTGGCACTGAACGGGCACGGCGAGGTCGACGGCTTCCGGATCGACCACCCCGACGGGTTGGCCGACCCCGGTGGCTACCTCGAGCGACTGGCGGACGCCACAGGTGGCGCCTGGGTCGTCGTCGAGAAGATCCTCGAGGGGGAGGAGACGCTTCCGCAGTCCTGGCGCTGCGCCGGCACCACGGGGTATGACGCACTGTTGTGGGTGCAGCAAGTGCTCACCCCTCCCGACCCCACGGGCACCCTGGACCGCCTGTGGCAGGAGGTCGCCCCAGATCTCACCTCCCTCGACGACGTCGTCACCGAGGCCAAGCGCCTCGTGGTGGACGACGTGCAGGCGGCCGAGGTCGACCGGCTGATGCGCCTCGTGCGCCGAGTGCTCCCCAGCGAAGATGCCGCCGCGCTCCGCCGGGCGCTCGAGGCCCTCCTCATCTCGATGGACCGTTATCGGGCCTACATCGTGCCGGGACGAGGGGTCGACCCCGAGCAGGCCGCGGTCATCGACGACGCCGCCGAGCGGGCCCGCGGTCGCCTCGCACCGAGCGACCAGGACGCCCTCGACACCGTGGTCGCGCTCGTGGTGGACCGCGACCTCCCGCAGGCCCAGCTCGACACCAGCGCCTTTGCCGACGAGTTCCGGGTGCGCTTCCAGCAGACCTGCGGGCCGGTCATGGCCAAGGGCATCGAGGACACCGCCTTCTACCGGTGGTTCCGCCTCGCGGGCGCCAACGAGGTGGGCGGGGACCCCGAGCACCTGTCGATCGGAGCCCAGGACTTCCACGACTGGTGCACCGAGCTCCAGGCGAGCTGGCCCACCTCCATGACCACGCTCACCACGCACGACACCAAGCGCTCGGAGGACACCCGCGCCCGGCTCATGGTGCTGTCGGAGGACGCACCCGGGTGGGCCACCTGGCTCGAGCACGCCCGCGAACTGGCTGCACCGCACCGCACCGCGCGCGTCGACGCCCCCACGGAGTACCTCGTCTGGCAGACCCTCGTGGGCACCTGGCCGATCACCGGGGGCCGGTTGGAGGAGTACCTGCTCAAGGCCGTCCGCGAGGCGAAGGTGCACACGGCGTGGGTCGACGGCGACGCCGGCTACGAGGACGAGGTCGTCGCCTTCGCCAGGGCGCTCGGTCGCGATGCTGCGGTGCACGCACACCTCGACGCGTGGACCGCGGCCCACGAGACCTCGGTGCGCGCGATCATCCTCGGGCAGAAGCTGGTCCAGCTCACCATGCCCGGCGTTCCCGATGTCTTCCAGGGCTGCGAGATCGGCCGGCTGGCCCTCGTCGACCCCGACAACCGTCGCCCCGTCGACTGGACCGACCGGGCCCTGCGACTCTCGAGGGTGCTCGATGACGAGCCGTGCTTCGACCTCGATGACGACAAGATCCGGGTCACCGCCCTCACGCTCCGGCTGCGCCGCGAGATGCCCGAGGTGTTCGTCGGTGCCGACGCCACGTATGCCGGCCTCGAGACCGGCAGTGAGCACGCCCTCGCCTTCGCGCGGGGAGACGAGACGGGGCCGAAGGTGGTCACGGTCGTCACGCGTTCCGCCGGGCGCCTGGAGGTCGCTGGCGGTTTCGGCGAGACCGTGGTCGGGGTTCCGGCAGGGGAGTGGCTCGACGTGTTCGCCGGCCGGTCACACACCTGCGACGGCTCAGGACTGCTGCTGCGCGACGTGCTCGCCGAGCGGCCCGTTGCACTGCTGGTGAGGCAGGCGTGACGGACATCGAGGTGTGGGCTCCTCTGCCGGACACCGTTGAGATCCAGTGGTCACGCGCTCCCGAACCGGGCGATGGGCCACCTGACGGCGAGGGTCACCGGGACGCGATGACTGCCATCGGTGGCGGGTGGTGGCGCTGGCAGGCGCCCGCGGTGGGCGATGCCGGCGACGGTGAGGGCACGGCATCCCCGATCGACTACGCGTTCGTCCTCGACGGCCTCGAGCCGGCAGTCCCCGACCCGCGAAGTCCGTGGCAGCCGAATGGGGTCCACGCGGCGAGTCGTTCGTTCGACGCGTCGGCGTTCCAATGGGCTGATGGCGACTGGCGCGGCATCCGTTCTGGCGCAGGGGTGCTCGGTGCCGTGATCTACGAGCTGCACATCGGCACCTTCACGGCCGAGGGCACCTTCGACGCCGCCATCGACCGCTTGGACCACCTCGTCTCCCTCGGCGTCGAGGTCGTCGAGATCATGCCGATCGCCTCGTTCCCCGGTCGGTGGGGGTGGGGGTATGACGGCGTGGGGATGTATGCCGT
>JBDTDY010000241.1:0-4117 GCA_039922835.1 Ornithinibacter sp. | reverse complement strand
CTACGACACCCTGGTCCGGATGGCGCAGCCGTTCACCATGCGCCTGCCACTGGTCGACGGGCACGGCAACTTCGGCTCCCTGGACGACGGCCCGGCCGCCTCGCGCTACACCGAGGCCCGGATGGCTCCCGCCGCGCTCCTCATGGTCACCGGCCTGGATGAGGACACCGTCGACTTCGTCCCCAACTACGACGACTCCCTCACCCAGCCCGGGGTCCTTCCCGCCGCCTACCCCAACCTCCTGGTCAACGGTGCCAGCGGCATCGCCGTGGGCATGGCGACCAACATGGCCCCGCACAACCTCATCGAGGTCATCGGGGCCGCGCGCCACCTCATCGAGCACCCGCACTGTTCCCTGGACGACCTCATGCGGTTCGTCCCCGGCCCGGACCTTCCCGGGGGCGGCCGGATCGTCGGGCTCGACGGCATCCGCGACGCCTACCTCACCGGCCGCGGGACGTTCCGTACCCGCGCCGCCGCGCGCGTGGAGAAGCTCACCCCCCGCCGGATGGGCATCGTCATCACCGAGATGCCCTACCTCGTCGGTCCGGAGAAGGTCATCGAGCGCGTCAAGACCCTGGTGCAGGGCAAGAAGCTGCTCGGCATCTCCGACGTCAAGGACCTCACCGACCGCAAGCACGGCATGCGCCTCGTCTTCGAGGTCAAGAACGGCTTCAACCCCGACGCGGTCCTGGAGCAGCTCTACAAGCTCACCCCGCTCGAGGACTCCTTCGGCATCAACAACGTCGCGCTCGTCGACGGGCAGCCCCGCACGCTGGGCCTGAAGGACCTGCTGCGCACCTACGTCGACTTCCGGATCGACGTCGTGCGACGCCGCACCGCCCACCGGCTCGCCCGCCGCCAGGACCGCCTGCACCTCGTCGAGGGACTCCTCGTCGCGATCCTCGACATCGACGAGGTCATCCAGCTGATCCGGTCCTCCGACGACACGGCGGAGGCCCGCGGCAGGCTGATCTCGGTCTTCGACCTCTCCACCGCCCAGGCCGACTACATCCTCGAGCTCCAGCTGCGCCGGCTCACCCGGTTCTCCCGCATCGAGCTCGAGGCCGAGCAGGAGGAGCTGCGCCGCCAGATCACCGAGCTCGAGGCGATCCTGGGCGACGAACAGCTCCTGCGCCGCACCGTCTCCACCGAGCTCGCAGACGTCGCCAGGGCCCATGGCACCCCACGGCGCACCGTGCTCCTGGAGTCGGCGGGCACACCCGCGACGTCCGTCACACCCCTGGAGGTCACCGACGACCCGTGCTGGGTCCTGCTGTCCTCCACGGGCCTGCTGGCCCGCACCTCGAGCGGCGAGGACGTGCCCACCGACGGGGGGCGGGCCAAGCACGACGCCATCATCGGCGCGGTGCTCACCACGGTGCGCGGAGACTTCGGGCTGGTCACGTCCCGCGGCCGGATGATCCGGATGTCTGCCCTGGAGCTCCCAGCACTCCCCCCGCTCGGCGGCGCCCCCAGCCTGTCCGGGGGCGCGCCCCTGGCCGTCTACGTCGACCTGCCGCCCGGGGAGGAGCCGGTGACGATCGCACCGCTGACCGCCGACGGCCCCGGCCTTGCCCTGGGCACGGCCCAGGGCGTCGTCAAGCGGGTCGCTCCCGAGCACCCCTCCCGCCCTGACTGGGAGGTCATCTCGCTCAAGGACGGCGACCGGGTCATCGGCGCCGCGACGCTGCGCGATCGTGGTGAGGAGCTCGTCTTCGTCAGCTCCGATGCCCAGCTGCTGCGCTTTCCCGCCTCGGCGGTGCGCCCGCAAGGTCGCGCGGCCGGCGGGATGGCCGGCATCCGCCTCTCCCCCGGGGCCACAGCCCTCTTCTTCGGCGCGGTGGACCCCGCAACCGAGGCGGTGGTGGTCACCGCCAGCGGCTCCTCGCACGCCCTTCCCGGCACCGAGCCCGGCTCGCTGAAGGTCACCCCGTTCAGGGAGTACCCCGCCAAGGGCCGTGGCACCGGCGGGGTTCGGGCACACCGGTTCCTGCGCGGAGAGGACGCCCTGGTGCTGGCCTGGGTCGGTGCCGGGCCGGTGCGAGCCTCGGCCGCCGGTGGCTCGGCGCTGGAGCTGCCGGATGCCGTGGGCAGGCGGGACGGGTCCGGCACGGCCCATCCCGTCGTCATCGCGGGTCTCGGCTCGCCCGTTCGCTGAGGTCCGGGGGCGCGACACCGTCCGGAGTTACTCAATCGTTACTGCGATCCTTCACGCAGTCGTTGCGCTCGTGCGTAAACGCTTTTACGTTGGTCCCGGTTCCCTCATCGCCGAGGCCACACCCCGTCTCGGCGCGACCAGTGAAAGCGAGGCGGGCAATGGCCCTCAACTCAAGGCGTCGCATCGCGGCGTTGACCGGAGTCGTCGCGGTGGCCCTCACCGCCGGCGCCTGCGGCAGCAGTGACACCCCCAAGGACGCCGCCGCCGGCGGCAAGAAGAGCACCATCGACTGCGCGCCCTACGAGGCGTTCGGCGACCTCACCGGCAAGGAGGTGAGCGTCTACACCTCCATCACGGCACCGGAGGACGCTCCGCACATCGCCTCCTACCAGCCGTTCGTGGACTGCACCGGCGTGAAGATCAAGTACGAAGGCTCCAAGGAGTTCGAGGCCCAGCTGCCGGTGCGCGTCAAGGGCGGCAACGCCCCCGACATCGCCTACCTGCCGCAGCCAGGCCTGCTCAAGACCATGGTCGAGACCGGCAAGGTCAAGGAGGCCCCTGCGGAGGTCGTCGCCAACGTCGACAAGAACATGCCCGACTTCAAGGGCTACGGCACCGTCAACGGCACCTTCTACGCCGCTCCGCTGGGTGCGAACGTCAAGTCGTTCGTCTGGTACTCCCCCTCGGCCTTCGCCGACAAGGGCTACGAGATCCCCAAGACGTGGGACGCCCTCATGGCGCTGACCGACAAGATCGCCACCGACAACCCCGGTGGAGACTCGAAGCCGTGGTGTGCCGGGATCGAGTCCGGTGACGCGACCGGCTGGACGGCGACCGACTGGCTGGAAGACGTGATGCTGCGCACGGCCGGTCCGGAGACCTACGACAAGTGGGTCAACCACGAGATCCCGTTCAACGACCCGGCCGTCGCCGACGCGCTGGCGAAGGTGGGCGCGATCCTCAAGAACGACAAGTACGTCAACGGCGGCTTCGGCAACGTCAAGACGATCGCCTCCACGTCCTTCCAGGACGCCGGACTGCCGATCGCGGACGGCTCCAACGCGTGCTACATGCACCGTCAGGCGTCGTTCTACGCGGCCAACTGGCCCGAGGGCACCAAGGTCGCCGAAGACGGCGACGTCTGGGCGTTCTACCTCCCCTCGGTCGACGAGAGCACCCACCCGGTGCTCGGTGGTGGCGAGTTCGTCGCCGCGTTCACCGACCGTCCCGAGGTCAAGGCCTTCCAGACCTACCTCGCCTCGGTGGAGTGGGCCGACGAGCGCGCCAAGACCTGTGGTTCGGGTGGCTGTGTGACGGCCAACAAGAACGCTGACCCCAGCCTGCTGAAGAACCCGATCGACAAGCTGTCGGCCGAGCAGCTGACCGACAAGACGGCGACCTTCCGCTTCGACGGCTCGGACCTCATGCCGGGTGCCGTGGGTTCGGGCACGTTCTGGAAGGGCATGACCGACTGGATCATCGGCAAGGACGACAAGTCCACGCTCGACTACATCGAGCAGTCGTGGCCGAAGTCCTGACCTGACCCCCAGGTCCATGGAGCCGGGGTGGTGGTGCGCACGTCCGCCCCACCCCGGCTCCTCCCTTCCCGTCGCACCCTCGGAGGTTGAGTGCAGTGGTGAGCAACGTCCTCAGCAGCACCTCGGCCGGGATCATCCCCGAGCCGTTCCTGCGCGCCGAAAGCGTCACAGGCAAGTTCTTCCTGATGTTCTTCGCGATCGCGGTCTTCGCGGTCATCTTCGGTCTGGTCCTCTTCCTCGCCTCCCTGTTCCGGGGAAGGAACGGCGAGCGGGTCCAGGGCGCGCTCTTCGTGGGGCCGTCCATCGTCTTGTTGGCCGTCGGTCTGCTCTACACCGCACTGCTGACGATCAACCAGTCACTGCGTGGCCGCTCGGGTGAGGACTCCTACACCCTGACCAACTACAAGGCGATGTTCAC
>JBDTDY010000240.1:0-3637 GCA_039922835.1 Ornithinibacter sp. | reverse complement strand
CATCCGGTTGAGTGTGCGCAGCACGGTGGACTTGCCGCAGCCTGACGGGCCGATGAACGCGGTCACCGAGCGGGGCTCCACGGTCGTCGTCACCCCCTCGACGGCCTTGAAGTCGCCGTAGTAGATGTCGAGGTCCTTGACGTCGATGCGCTTGGCCATGGGTCGGGGTGTCTCTCTCGTGTGCCGGGATGCCGGGATGCCGGCGGGCAGGGTCGGTGGTCAGGTCGGTCGGGGTGGGGGTCAGGAGACCTTGCTGAAGCGGCCGATGAAGCGGCCCAGCAGGTTGAGGACGAAGATCAGCAGGATCAGGGTGAGCGAGGCGCCCCAGACCCGGTCGAGCGCGGGCTGGAGGTTCTCGGCGCGGTCCTGGTTGATCATCGTCGGCAGCGTCGCCATGAGCCCGCCGAACAGGTCCGAGGCGATGACCTTGGTGTAGGGACCCAGGATGATCAGCGGCGCGGTCTCGCCCATGACCCGCGCGAGCCCGAGCAGGATGCCGGTCACGATGCCCGAGAACGCCGTTGGGAGAACGATCTTCATGATCGTCTTCCACTTCGGCACACCGAGCGCAAACGATGCCTCGCGCAGCTCGTTGGGCACGAGCTTGAGCATCTCCTCGGTGGAGCGCACCACGGTGGGGATCATCAGGATGGTCAGCGCGAGGGTCACCGCGAACGGCACCCGCTGCAACCCCATCGTCGAGACCCACAGGGCGTAGATGAAGAGCGCCGCGACGATGGACGGGATGCCGGTGAGGATGTCGACCATGAACGACACCACCTTGGCCAGGCGCCCGCGCCCGTACTCGACGAGGTAGACGGCCGTGAAGATGCCGATCGGTACGGACATCGCGGCAGTCACCACGGCCTGGGTGAGCGTGCCCTGGATGGCGTGCGCCGCGCCCCCTCCGACGCGACGCGCAGTGATGCCCGACTGGGAGTTGGTCCACCACTGCGAGTCCAGGAGCATCGCGCCCCCCTTGAGGAGCGTGCTCCCGAGGATCCACACGAGCGGCACCACGGCGATGAAGAATGCCGACCACATGATGACGCGCGCCAGCACGTCCTTCGTCGCCCGGGACGAGGACTTGCGGGCGAGCTCTGGCCTGCGGGCGCTGGGGGGCGCCGGGACCGAGGTGTCGATCGAGATCGTGCTCATTCGATGAAGGCCTTCCTGCGCTCGATGACGACGCGCGCGATCGCGTTGACGATGAAGGTCAGCACGAAGAGCACGAGCCCGGCCGCGATGTAGGCGCCGGTCTTCTGGGGGCTGTCGAACTCCCCCGCCCCGAGGGCGATCTTCGATGCGAAGGTCGTGCCGCCGCCGAAGATCGAGAACGACCACGGCGAGGTCGGGTTGAGCGCCGACAGGAGGATCAGGACGGCGAGGGTCTCACCCAGGGCCCGTCCCAGCCCCAGCATCGACGCACTGATGATGCCGGGCTTGCCGAAGGGGAGGACCGCCGTGCGGATCATCTCCCACTGTGTCGCACCAAGCGCGAGCGCGCCCTCCTTGTGCGTGGTCGGCACCTGCTGGAAGACCTCGCGGGTGATCGCGGTGATGATCGGCAGGATCATGATGGCGAGGATGATGCCGGCGAAGGCCAGGGTGCTCTTGGAGCTGAAGCCGGCCTCGGAGAAGAACGGGATCCACCCCAGCGCACACTGGATGCCGGCCGCGATCGGGTCGAAGAACTGGCCCGCGATCGTCAGCCCCCAGAACCCGTAGACGATCGAGGGCACCGCGGCGAGCAGGTCGATGGTGGCTGCCGCGGGCTGGCGCAGCCAGCCGGGGGCGTACTGGGTGATGAAGAGGGCGACGGCCACGCCGAGCGGCACCGCGATGAGGATCGCGATGGTGGAGGTGACCACCGTGGCCCAGAAGAAGTCGAGCACCCCGAAGCGGGGGTCCGGGCCGCTTGGCACCCACTCGCGCGAGGTGAGGAAGTTGGCGTTGTTGTTGATCAGACTCGGCACGGCCTGCACGAGGAGGAAGGTGCCGATCAGGGCGACCAGGGCCACGACGAGGATGCCGGACGCCTTCGCCAGACCTCCGAAGATCCGGTCGCCCAGGCGCCCGGTCGAGGCCGGGGCACCCTTCAGCGCCGGCGCGCGGTCCGGCCCCGGTGACTGCTCGACCACGGATCGGCCGGTGATGGTGGGTGTCACTCTCGCGTCGTCCCTCTCGTGGTTCAGGGGGCGGGCTGGTTCGCGGCCCGCCCCCTGGCTTCGCTGGCGTGGTCAGCGCCTCGGCGTGCTGGTCAGGAGAGCGCCTTGATGGCGTCCTGCACCTTGGTCTCGACCGAGGAGGGCAGCGGCGCGTAGCCGATCTCCTCGAGGCTCTTCTGCACGTCCGCAGAGGCGAAGTGGGTCAGGAAGGCCTTGACCTTGGCCTGCTTGTTGGCATCCTTGTTGACCGAGCAGACGATCTCGTAGGTCACCAGGAGGATCGGGTAGGCCCCGGCCTCCTTGGTGGCGTAGTCGAGCGTGAGGCGCAGGTCGTTGCCCTCGCCGTCTGCCTTGGCCGCCTCGACGGCCTTGCCGACCGAAGCGCCGGTCAGCTCGACGGCGCCACCGCCGTTGTCGACCTTGGCCACACCGAGGTCGTTGTCCTTGGCGTAGCTCCACTCGACGTAGGTGATTCCACCGTCGGTGGACTTCACGCCCTCGGAGACACCGGAGGACTTCTCCTTGCCCTCACCCTTGCCGGTCCAGGCCTTGCCGGGCTCGGCGGTCCAGCTGTCGGGGGCGGCAGCCTTGAGGTACTTCGTGAAGTTCTCCGTGGTGCCGGACTCGTCGGCGCGGAAGAACACCTTGATCGCGGTGGCGGGGAGGGTCACGCCGGGGTTGATGGCGGCGATCGCCGGGTCGTTCCACGTGGTGGTCCTGCCGCTGAAGATGTCGGCTGCGACCGCAGGGGTCATGACGAGGTTGTCGAGGCCGGCGACGTTGTAGGCGATGGCGATCGGGCCCGTGACCATCGGGAGGTTCCATGCCGGCGAGCCGCAGGTCGTGGCCGCGGCGTCCGCCTCGATGACACCGTCCTTCGCCACTGTCTTCAGCGCCGAGTCGGAACCGGCGAAGTCCACCTGGCCGGCGAGGAACGCCTTGATGCCGGCGCCGGAGCCCGTCGGGTTGTAGTTCACGGTCGCGCCGGGGCACGTCGCGTTGAAGGTGGCCGCAGCCTCCTCGAAGGCGTTCTTCTGGGCCGAGGAGCCCTCGGCGTCAAGGGTGCCCTCGAAGCAGTCGCCCGATGCAGCCGACGCGCTGGAGGTGGAGCCGCTGCCGGTGTTCGCGTTGTTGTCGGAGCCACACCCGGCGAGGGCGATCGAACCGACCAGTGCGAGCGTCGCCATCTGGCCGAAACGCTGAGTCTTCACGTGTGTACCTCTCGGAGTACAGGAAATGGGAGCGGACCTCGATGTCCGACAGAGGGGACGCTAGGGATGCCGGGTGACGCGGCGGCCCGTGCCGGGTGAACGGCTCGTGAACGGCATCCGGACATTGCCTGTCCGCACGCTCAGCGGTGCTGGCCCGTCCGAGCGGGCCTGCGGCTCAAGGCAGGTGGCGTTCCACGGCGACGATGCGCGCGTGCTCACCGCGCCCGCTGACGTGGCACAGCAGCACCTCGCCCTTGA
>JBDTDY010000239.1:0-6552 GCA_039922835.1 Ornithinibacter sp. | reverse complement strand
GCGATGTCGAACTGCCCGCCCACGTGGTCGCGCGCCTCGAAGAGCTCGACCTCGTGGCCGCGTTCGGCCAGCGTCGTCGCGGCGGCGAGACCAGCAGGGCCACCGCCGACGACGGCGACCTTCTTGGTTCGGCGCGTCGGCCCGAGGACCAGCTCGGTCTCGTAGCCGGCGCGCGGGTTGACCAGGCAGGTCGCCCGCTTGTTGGCGAAGGAGTGGTCCAGACAGGCCTGGTTGCACGCGATGCACGTGTTGATCTCGTCGGCGCGGGACTCCTCCGCCTTGCGGACCCACTCCGGGTCGGCGAGAAAGGGTCGCGCCATCGACACCAGGTCGGCGCCGCCGTCGGCCAGCACGGACTCAGCGACGTCGGGCATGTTGATCCGGTTGGTCGCCACCACGGGGATCGACACGTGCTCCTTCAGCCGACCGGCATAGGAGGCGAATGCCGCGCGCGGCACCGACGTGACGATGGTCGGCACCCGGGCCTCGTGCCACCCGATGCCGAGGTTGAGGATGCTGGCGCCGGCCGCCTCGATCTCGCGGGCGAGAGCGGTGACCTCGTCCCAGGTCTGCCCCTCCTCGACGAGGTCGAGGACGGAGATGCGATAGATGAGGATGAAGTCGGGGCCGGCCGCCTCACGGACCGCGCGCACCACCTCGACGGCGAAACGGCGACGCTTCTGCGGGCTGCCGCCCCACCGGTCGGTGCGGTCGTTGGTGCGAGGCGCGAGGAACTGGTTGATGAGGTAGCCCTCGGAGCCCATCACCTCGACACCGTCGTAACCGGCCTCGCGCGCGAGGCGGGCGGCGCGCGCAAAGGCATCCACCTGCCGCTGGACCCCCTTGTCCGAGAGGGCCCGGGGCGCGAACTTGCTGATCGGGCTCTTGATCGCCGAGGGTGCGACGCACCAGGGAGTGAAGGCGTAGCGCCCGGCGTGCAGGATCTGGAGCGCGATCCGGCCGCCCTCGGCGTGCACGGCATCCGTGATCTTCCGGTGCTGGGCGGCTTCTCGCTGGGTGGTCAGCTTCGAGGCACGGGGAAACAGGGTGCCTGCGACGTTCGGCGCGAAGCCACCGGTGACCATGAGGCCTGCGCCGCCGCGGGCGCGCTCGGCGAAGTAGGCCGCGAGCTTGGGGAAGTCCTTCGCCCGGTCCTCCATCCCCGTGTGCATCGAGCCCATGATGACCCGGTTGGGCAGGGTGACGTGGCCCAGGTCGAGGGGGGCCAGCAGGTGGGGGTAGTCGCTCATCGACCCGTCCGATCTCACATCAGCGGCACCACCGGCGGCACCTCCGAGCAGCCTCCCCCGTTGTTACCGGCGGGTCAACCTCGCAGCACTGTGAGGATGCTCGCAGGCGGGCCCTCAGTCGGTGAGGAAGGACAGCAGGTCGGCGCGGGTCAGCACCCCGATCGGTTTGCCGTCCTCGATGACCAGCACGGCATCCGAGCCCTCCAGTTCGCGTCGAGCCGTCGAGACCGGCTCACCTGCCCCGACGAGGGGGAGCCCCGGGCCCATGTGGCTGCCGACCGAGTCCGCCAGGTGCGCCTTGCCCGTGAAGAGCGCCTCGAGGAGGTCCCGCTCGGACACCGCACCGGCCACCTCCCCGGACATCACCGGAGGCTCGGCCTTCACGACGGGCATCTGGGAGACGCCGTACTCGCGCAGGATCTCGATCGCGTCGCGCAGGGTCTCGGTGGGGTGGGTGTGGACCAGCGCCGGGATGTCACCGGCCTTGGCGTGGAGCACGTCGCCGACGGTGCGGTCCGCCCCGGTGTGCATGAAGCCGTAGGACGTCATCCAGTCGTCGTTGAAGATCTTGGAGAGGTAACCGCGGCCGGAGTCCGGGAGCAGCACCACGACCACGGCATCGGCGGGGAGGTCCTTGGCGATGCGCAGCGCCGCCACGACCGCCATCCCGCAGGAGCCACCGACGAGAAGGCCCTCCTCGCGGGCGAGCCGCCGCGTCATCGCGAAGGAGTCGGCGTCCGAGACGGCCACGACCTCGTCGACCTGGGACGGGTCGTAGGCGGTCGGCCAGAAGTCCTCGCCGACGCCCTCCACGAGGTAGGGGCGACCGCTGCCGCCGCTGTAGACCGACCCCTCGGGGTCGGCCGCGACGACGCGCACCCGACCGGAGTCGCGCTCCTGGGAGACCTCGCGCAGGTAGCGCCCTGCACCAGAGATGGTCCCTCCGGTGCCGGCACCGGTGACGAAGTGGGTGACCCTGCCGTCGGTGTCTCGCCAGATCTCAGGACCTGTCGTCTCGTAGTGCGAGAGAGGGCCGTTGGGGTTGGAGTACTGGTCGGGCTTCCACGCGTTCGGGGTCTCGCGCATCAGGCGGTCGGACGTGGAGTAGTAGGAGTCCGGGTGCTCGGGGGCGACGGCGGTCGGGCAGACGACCACCTCGGCCCCGTAGGCCTTGAGCACGTTGCGCTTGTCCTCGGAGACCTTGTCGGGACAGACGAAGATGCAGGTGTATCCGCGGCGCTGGGCGATCCGCGCCAGGCCCACCCCGGTGTTCCCCGACGTCGGTTCGACGATCACACCACCCGGCTTGAGCTCCCCCGAGGCCTCCGCCGCCTCGACCATCTTCAACGCGATCCGGTCCTTCACGGACCCGCCCGGGTTGAGGTACTCCACCTTCGCGAGGACGGTGGCGGCGATGCCCTTCGTCACCGAGGTGAGCTTGACGAGCGGGGTGTCCCCCACCAGGTCCACGATGTGCTCTGCATACTTCACCGCGCCATCCTCGCACGCCGTCCGCGAGGCATCACACGCCAGAATGGGGTGGCGGATGCCGTGCTCCTCCTGTGACGATCGTGCCCATGGCTGGCTCTGATGACTACCTCGCGGTGAACCGTGCGAACTGGGACGAGCGAGCCGGCGTGCACGCCGCGAGCGCCGAGTACGGCTGGGACAGGTTCGTCTGCGACCCCGGGCACATCAGCGACTGCGTCCGATTCGACCAGGCTCTCCTGGGGGACGTCGACGGGCTCACCGGCATCCACCTCCAGTGCCACATCGGCACCGACACGCTGAGCCTGGCCCGCCTCGGCGCACGGATGACCGGAGTGGACCTCTCACCCGTCTCGCTGCAGCACGCCGCGCGCCTGTCCCGCGAGGCCGGTCCAGCGGTCGAGTACATCGAGGCGGACACCTACTCGGCGCCGGCTGCGGTGGGCGGTCGCACCTTCGACCTCGTCTACACCGGCATCGGGGCACTGTGCTGGCTGCCGGACATCGTGCGCTGGGCCGGCGTCGTCGACGACCTGCTCGCTCCCGGTGGTCAGCTGTTCATCCGGGAAGGGCACCCGATGCTGTGGGCGGTCGATGAGAGTGTTCCCGACCGGCTCACCCTGGGATACGCGTACTTCGAGGTGCCCGAGCCCTTCGACCTGGAGGAGGACGGCACCTACGTCGAGACCTCGCACGAGTTCGTCAACACCCGCCAGCTGTCGTGGAACCACGGCCTCGGTGAGATCGTGACCGCGCTCCTGTCCCGGGGTCTGGCCGTGACCGATCTCGTGGAGCACCGCAGCGTCCCCTGGGAGGCGCTGCCCGGGCGGATGGTCCGGGGTGCGGACGGGGAGTTCCGCCTGGTGGCGGAGGCGGAGCGGCTCCCGCTGTCCTACACGCTCCGGGCCCGCAAACCCTGACGACGTCGGCGGCATCAGCCCCGGACGGCCCGTGCCAGGAAACGCTGCACGTCGACGACGACCCGTTCCACGTGCCCCTTCCCGACCATGGCACCGGAGCCGTCTCGCGCCTCGACCTCGAACACCAGTCGGCGCCCGTCCACCTCGAGAAGCACCGCTGTGACGGTGACGCGCGCGCCCACCGTGCTCGCCGCGAGGTGCTGCAGGCTCACGGACGTCCCGACGGTCGAGGACCCGACGGGGACGCGCCCCTCCACCGCCCGGCAGGTCGCCGCCTCGCACCACGCCACGAGGCGCGGGGTGCCCAGCACGGCGAGGCTGCCGGAACCCATGGCCTCGGCCGTGTCGCTGTCGGACACGGCGCACTCGACCTCACCACGGGCTCCCACGTCCAGCTGCACGGCCCCAACCGTAGGCCGTGCGGCCGACGAGGAAGGCGTACCGGGTCCGTGGCGTTACCGTGGAGGACTGATCGAGAGGGACGGTGGCGATGGGACGGGCACGACGGGCGCGCAAGATCGCAGCCACCGCGGCATACGGCGGGGGCGGGCTGGCTGCGGCCGGGGCCGCGCTCGGAGCCGTGAGCTGGGGGGTGATCCACGGCGAGGCGGCCCTGGCCCGGTGGGCCATCGGCTCAGCGTCGGACGACACGCCCGACGACAACGGCGTCTACGGCGCAGGCGCCGGCGGGGCCTACGAGCTGATCGTCCTCGGGGACAGCTCTGCCGCCGGCCTGGGGGTGGATCACGCCTACCAGACGGTCGGGGCGATCGTCGCGAACGGGGTGGCGGCGCTGACCGGCCGACGCGTCCAGCTGACGAACCGGTCCGTCGTCGGAGCGGAGTCCAGCGACCTCGACCGCCAGCTCGCCACCGCCCTGGAGGAGGTCATGCGACCCGACGTCGTGATCATCATGATCGGGGCCAACGACGTGACGCACCGCATCGAGCGCACCGCGGCGGTGCACCACCTCGAGCAGACCGTGCGGCGGGTTCGCGCTCTGGGTGCCAAGGTCGTCGTGGGCACCTGCCCCGATCTCGGCACCATCCAGCCGATCCGGCAGCCGTTGCGACTGCTCATGCGGCGCTGGTCGCGCGACCTCGCGGCCGCCCAGACCGTGGCGGTCGTCGAGGCCGGGGGGCGCACCGTCTCGCTGGCGGACCTCATCGGGTCGGAGTTCGCTGCCTCGCCGCGCGAGATGTTCAGCAAGGATCGCTTCCACCCCTCCGCCGCCGGATACGCGAGGGTCGCCGCGGCGCTCCTGCCGAGCGTCTGCGCGGCGCTGGGTGTCTGGGGCGTGGACACCGACGACCGTCCGCCGGAGCCGCGCCGCGGCGAGGGAGTGGGGCCGGTCGCGGTCGCCGCCGGGCAGGCCGTCAAGGACCCCGGCACGGAGGTGGCACCCACCGAGATCGCCGGCGAGTCCCGCGGACCACGGGGTCGCTGGGCCGTGCTCCTGCGCCGACGCCCGGATGCCGCGCCACCCCAGGGCGACCCGGACACCCCGCAAGACCCCAGCCGTGGCTCCGAGCTGCCTGCGGATGCCGGGAACACCCGGGCCTCGCTGCCGGCGGGCACCGCGCAGTAGCGCTCACGGCACGAGCTCAGTCGGTGGGCACGATGGCGTCGAGCTCGACCTCGACCTTCCACCGCGGGTCCACCAGTCCGGCGACGATCACCATCGTGCTGGCGGGACGGATCTCCCCGAAGGTCTCACCGTGCACGCTCGACACCGCGTCGACGACGTCGGCGTCGGTGATGAAGTTCCTCGTGCGGATCACGTCCTCCGGTCGCCCCCCGAGCTCGGCCAGCGCTGCGAGAGCGATCTCCCAGCACCTGCGGGCCTGAACGGCGGCGTCGGTGCTGACATGTCCGTCCGGGCTGACCGGCGCCGTGCCCGCAACGGCGATGTGCTGGCCGACCCGCACGGCACGGCTGAAGCCCACACTCCCCTCGAACGGCGATCCCGATGAGGCTCTGGTGCGTGTGGTGTCCATGCCTCATCATGGCCGCAGTCCTCCTGGCCGCGGAAGCCTGCGGGGCCGCCGCGAGACCAAGGCCACACCCGGCTGGCCGGCACCCGGCATACCCTTGGCCGAGTACTGAGCGATCGCGCACCGTCCCAGGGCGACCGCGCCGCAGCCCGCACCCCCCAGGAGTCACCATGCCCGAGGCAGTCATCGTCGCAACAGCACGCACCCCGATCGGGCGTGCCTTCAAGGGGTCCCTGAAGGACATCCGCCCGGACGACCTCTCGGTGCAGGTCGTCCGGAGCCTCCTGGAGCAGGTGCCCGCTCTGGACCCGGCGACGATCGACGACCTCTACTGGGGATGCGCCGAGCCCAGCGGCAAGCAGGGCTCGAACGTGGCGCGCGTCATCGCCGTGCTGGCCGGCCTGGACCTCCTGCCCGCCGCCACGATCAACCGATTCTGCGCGAGCTCGACCCAGACGATGCGGATGGCCTTCCACGCCATCAAGGCCGGCGAGGGCGACGTCTTCCTCGCCGGGGGCGTCGAGTGCGTCTCGCAGTACTCGAACTTCGCGGGTGCGGGAGGCACCGACGCCGACACCCAGAACCCGCTCTTCGACGACTCGCAGGCGCGCATGGTCGAGATGGCCCGCACGAACGCCACCTGGACCGACCCCCGCGAGAGCGGCGGGCTTCCCGACGTCTACCTCGCCATGGGGCAGACCGCCGAGAACGTCGCCACCCTCCGCGGCGTCTCGCGCCAGCGCCAGGACGAGTGGGGCGTCACCAGCCAGAACCGCGCCGAGAAGGCCATCGCCGAGGGGTTCTTCGCGCGCGAGATCCTGCCGGTGACGATGCCCGACGGCAGCGTCGTCTCCACCGACGACGGCCCCCGCCCCGGCGTCACCCTCGAGGCCGTGCAGG
>JBDTDY010000238.1:0-3479 GCA_039922835.1 Ornithinibacter sp. | reverse complement strand
AGGAGGAGCTGACCCGCGACGTCGAGCGGCTCAAGGCCCGCTGGGAGGACATCGAGGGCAAGGTCAAGGGCAGCGCGCCGCAGCTGTTGTACGGCGAGCCCGACCTCACCCTCAAGGTCGTACGTGACCTGTTCACCGAGGACTTCGGCAAGCTCGTCGTCCAGGGGGACGATGCCTGGGACCTGGTGGAGAACTACGTCTCGCACGTGGCACCGGACCTCAAGGGCCGGCTCGAGCGCTTCGAGCCTGGTGACGACGGGAAGGACCTGTTCACGACCTACCGTGTCGACGAACAGATCGCCAAGGGGCTGGACCGCAAGGTCTGGCTGCCCTCGGGCGGGTCGCTGGTCATCGACCGCACCGAGGCGATGACCGTCGTCGACGTCAACACCGGCAAGTTCACCGGCTCGGGCGGCAACCTCGAGGAGACGGTCACCAAGAACAACCTCGAGGCCGCCGAGGAGATCGTCCGCCAGCTGCGGCTGCGCGACATCGGCGGCATCATCGTCGTCGACTTCATCGACATGGTGCTCGAGGCCAACCGTGACCTCGTCGTGCGCCGGCTCCTGGAGTGCCTGGGGCGCGACCGCACCAAGCACCAGGTCGCCGAGGTGACCTCATTGGGTCTGGTCCAGATGACGCGCAAGCGCGTCGGGTCGGGCCTCATCGAGGTCTTCTCCGAGTCGTGCGAGCACTGCAACGGCAGCGGCGTGATCGTGCACACCGAGCCGATCGACCGCAGCGGGTCCGCGGACCAGGCCTCGGGGTCGGGGAGCTCTGGCGGCGGGGGCGGCGCCCGCCCGGCTCGTGGTCGTCGCGGCACCTCGGCATCGGGTGGTTCCGGCACCGGTGGTTCGGGCTCTGGTGGCTCAGGTTCGGGCAACGGTGGCTCGGGCAACGGTGGCTCGGGCAACGGTGGCTCGAGTCACGGCGGATCGGAGCCAGCAGCGAGGACTCCCTCGGGACCGACCGCTGCCCAGATCGCCGCCGCGGCCCATGCTGCGGCCCTGCGCAGGAGTGAGCACGAGGGCGCCGACGCGGCAGGGCGCGAGTCGGCCGTCGCGGTGGCTGACGCGGTCGCGGACGCCGTGGTCGACGCCGTCACCGGTGGTGCCCCCGTCAGCAGCGACAGCCACGACGACGTCTCGTCGGTGCCGGAGGCGCCGGCTCCCGAGCCGTTTCCCGAGCCGGTCGCCGACGCGGTGGTGGAACCGGTTGTCCCGCCCGTGGCGGAGCCGGTGACGCGGGCCCGGCGCAAGCGTGGGCGGGTCGTGGCACCAGCCGGTCCGCCCCGCCCGGTCGGTGACGCGGACGGGTCCGAGGTGGCTGACGGGTCCTCTGATACGGAGTCGCCGACCACCTGATTTGGAGGGCTGCCGGGACCCCCGGTAGTCTGCTCAGTCGGTGCGCCCACCGAGCCGATGTCCCGTGTTGTCCACGGGGTCGCTATCAGCCGGTCACCCAGCGAGCGTGCCAGTCAAGGAAAGTGAGTTCCAACGTGTACGCGATTGTGCGCGCAGGTGGTCGCCAGGAGAAGGTCTCCGTCGGCGACGTCCTGCTCATCGACAAGATCGGTCAGCCCGGCGACACCATCAACCTGCAGCCCCTCCTCCTGGTCGACGGCTCCAGCGTCACCAGTGATGCGGGCAAGCTGGCGAAGGTGAGCGTGACGGCTGAGGTCGTCAAGGCCGCCAAGGGCCCGAAGATCACGATTCTGAAGTACAAGAACAAGACCGGTTACCGCAAGCGCCAGGGCCACCGCCAGCCGCTCACGCAGGTCAAGATCACGGCGATCGACGCCTGATTCCCCTTCGGCACTCACTGACTAAGGACTACTGACATGGCACACAAGAAGGGTGCGTCCTCGACCCGCAACGGTCGCGACAGCAACGCCCAGTACCTCGGTGTGAAGCGCTTCGGCGGCCAGGCCGTCAAGGCCGGCGAGATCCTCGTCCGCCAGCGCGGCACCCACTTCCACCCCGGTGACGGCGTCGGCCGTGGCGGCGACGACACGCTGTTCGCGCTCGTCTCCGGTGCGGTCAAGTTCGGCAGCAAGCGCGGCCGCAAGACCGTCAACATCATCGTCCCGGAGCCCGCTGCAGCGGAATGACGCCGGATGCCGGGTGCCCACCACCTGGCGCATGACCACATCGTGAGGGGCGGGCCGACCAAGGCCCGCCCCTCACGGCATCCCCCCGCATCACCAGAGGAGCGAGAAGCATGACGAGTTTCGTCGACCGCGTCGTGCTGCACGTCGCCGCAGGCAACGGAGGCCACGGCGTGGCCTCGGTCAAGCGGGAGAAGTTCAAGCCGCTCGGGGGCCCGGACGGGGGCAACGGCGGCAAGGGTGGCTCGGTCATCCTGGCCGTGGACCTGCAGTCGACCACCCTGTTGGACTACCACCACAGCCCGCACCGGCGCGCCGCGAACGGCAAGCCGGGCGGCGGTGACGAGAAGAACGGTGGTGACGGGGGCGACCTGATCCTGCGGGTGCCCGAGGGCACCGTGGTCAAGGGCGCCGACGGCTCGGTGCTCGCCGACCTCGTCGGTCACGATGCCGTCTTCGTTGCAGCCCGTGGTGGGCGCGGCGGGCTGGGCAACAAGGCACTGGCCAGTGCGCGCCGCAAGGCGCCCGGCTTCGCGCTGCTCGGTGAGCCCGGCGAGACCGCCGAGGTGGTCCTGGAGCTGAAGTCGATCGCCGACGTCGCGCTCATCGGCTTCCCCAGCGCCGGGAAGTCCTCCCTGGTGTCGGTGCTCTCCGCGGCCCGGCCCAAGATCGCCGACTACCCCTTCACCACCCTGGTGCCCAACCTCGGGGTCGTCACCGCCGGCTCCGAGCGCTACACCATCGCCGACGTGCCGGGGCTGATCCCGGGGGCGAGCGAGGGCAAGGGCCTCGGTCTGGAGTTCCTGCGCCACGTGGAGCGTTGCTCGGTGCTCGCGCACGTCATCGACTGCGCCACCCTGGAGCCGAACCGTGACCCGATGACTGACCTCGACGTCATCGAGGCGGAGCTCGCCGCCTATGTCACCGACGACGCCCTCGGCGGCCGACCGCTCTCCGAGCGCACCCGGATCGTCGTGCTCAACAAGGCCGATGTTCCCGAGGCCCGCGACCTCGCCGAGATGGTCCGCCCGATGCTCGAGGAGCGTGGGCTCGAGGTATACGTCGTCTCCGCGGTCGCCCACACCGGGCTGAAGGAGCTCGGGTTCGCGCTCGCACGCCACGTCGCGGCGGCCCGCGCCGAGCTGGAGGCCTCCGTCGTGGAGCGTCCGCGCGTGGTGATCCGTCCCCGCAGTGTCGACGACAGCGGGTTCGAGGTGCGCCGGGAGGACACCCCAGAGGGGGAGGTCTTCCGCGTGGTGGGGGAGCGACCCACGCGCTGGATCCGCCAGACCGACTTCTCCAACGACGAGGCCGTCGGCTACCTCGCCGACCGGCTCAGCCGCCTGGGTGTCGAGGAGCGACTGCTCAAGGC
>JBDTDY010000237.1:0-4380 GCA_039922835.1 Ornithinibacter sp. | reverse complement strand
CGTCGAGGAATGGGGCGACGTCTTTCCGGAACGCGACAGGTCCCGCTTCGTCGTCGACGGGGGGGTGCTGGCCAACACACCGACGAGGGTCGCGGTGGAGGCGATCGAGCAGATGCCGGCGGACGGCCCCGTCCGGCGGATCATGCTGTTGGTCTACCCCCACGCTCCCGCACCCGGACCGGACCCGGCCGATGCGCTGGCCTCGCCCCCGAGCCTGGCGCAGTCTGTCAGCGGGGTGCTCGGGGCGCTGTCGGCTGCGGGCAGCCGAACGTTCGTGGACGAGCTGGAGGACCACAACATTCGCGCCGCGGGTCGTCGGGGAACGCGCGGGGACATCCTGTCCGAGATGGCGGACACCGCAGCCCTGGAGTCCCTCGCCGCGTCGCTGTTCCCGCACTACCGAAGGATCCGGCTGTGGCACGCGGCGCGGGACCTCGCCAGGGCGCAGGTCAGGAGGCGTCCGCCGCAGTCGTTTCCCGACGACGGGGACGCGTGGGACTACGAACGGATCCGGCGCGCGGCGGAGCGGGCGCAGCAGGACTGGGCCGACGGGGCGGACCCGGGGTCGAACTCCTCGATCCCCTATGTGCCGGACACGCTGCCGACGACGGGCCGACCGGACGAGGACGACGTGTGGCACTGGGGGGTCAGCGGGGCCGTCTCCGTGGCGGAGGCCGCG
Source organism: Ornithinibacter sp. (assembly GCA_039922835.1). Classification (GTDB taxonomy): domain Bacteria; phylum Actinomycetota; class Actinomycetes; order Actinomycetales; family Dermatophilaceae; genus Fodinibacter. The sequence continues at coordinate 3,701 of JBDTDY010000237.1, read as the reverse complement.
AACGAGCTCCTGCGTGAGCTCGTCTGGTTGTTGCCCAGAGGTGATGACTGGGACGTGGCGCGCAAGGTGCGCGAGATGCTCACCGAGCGGGCCCGCCTGCTGCACAACAGCCGGTCGCTGACCGACGACATGTGGGAAGCCGACGAGGTGCTGGCGACCCTCCGACCGGACCAGCACTACTGGACCCTGAGGCTGGCGTCCTACGCACGGCTCATGACAGGAGCAGCGGACGAGCGGCTGGCGAGTGCGATCGAGCGGGTCGCCCTCTCGGAGAACGAGCGTCGATTCATGGTGGGTCGCGACAAGGAGGCAGCCGACGCCTGGGAACAGCGTGTTCGCTCAGCCCTGTCCGCCCGGCTGCTGACCGATGCGCCGGGGAGCGCGGGTCGTGCCGTGCGCCAGCACGTCGAGCGCATCGCCGAGGTGCTCCAGGTCGCCCTGCCGGTCCTGCGGGCCTACTGTGACGCCCACCCGCTGACGGGCGCCGGCGCAGACCGGGTGCCCACGCTCGGTGACTCCCGGGTGCTGCACCGGTGGAGGGACGCCTTGGCGCCCGGCCTCGGCGCGGTGAGCCAGGGCGCGCTGCTCACGACGCTGCTCCAGCTCGAGGTCGCCAGCGCCACCCTGGGCGACGAGGCCAGCAGCGGTTCGACCATCCCCATCGAGGTCGTCCAGCTCTCTGCCCAGACCGACAACGCCTTTGCCCGATACAGCCGCACCGGCGACGACAAGCTCGGGGGCTGGTCGGTCAAGCGCTTCGGCGGGTTCCTCAAGCGGTCCTGGCGGTCAACGACTGGACGTGGGGGCGCCTCGACGCCGCGACGGTCCTGACCCGCTCCGTGCTGCACCCCGCGAGGGTGCGGCGCACGGCATACCTGTCCGGGTTCCTCGACGTCGACAGCGATCCTAGGGCGCTGGCCCGCGCCACGGTCGACGACCTCGTGGAGCACCTCCTCGGAGGCACCGGGCTCCTCGGTGACCCACGCGTGGTCGTGCTCCGCGAGGACGCGGTCGCCGAGCTCACCGGGGCGTTCAACCTGCAGGTGCCCACGGAGCAGCTGTCACCGATGATGCCGTCCTTGGCGCACCTCTTCGCATGGGCGGTCCAGCTGGACTCGGTCACCGAGGAGGTGCCGGCGCTCACCGCTGCGATCCGAGAGGACCACACGGACGGGGCGAACCCGAGGTCGCGCGGGGAGCTCTTCCTCTCATCGGAAGCCCCACTCCTGACGCGCCTGGAGGACGCCACCAAGGATGCCGGTCGCCTCTCGGGTGCCGACCGGGTGGCCCTGCTCACGGCATTCGACCGTGCCGGTGTGGGCCGCGAGCCACTGGGCGACGAGAGCTCGAGCGACCTGATGATCCGCAGTGCGTCGACGGCGGCCGCGGTGGGCGCGACCGTGCTCGACTCTCCCGCATCCGGACTCGGCGCACTGCGACCTGTCACCCGGCTGATCCGTGGAGCCATGCTCGTCGGTCACTGGGTCATCGTCGGCTTGACCTCGAGTGCAGTGATCGCCCGCGGACTGACTCTCGTGGGGCTCGCTGTCGGGGCGGTGCTCGTGGCGTTGTCCCTCTTTGGCGCGCTGCCCCAGGCATGGTCGGGGCCAGCTGCCATGTTCGGGATCAGCACCGTGCTCATCGCGCTCGCCTACGGCACCGTGCGCACCCGCACGCTGCTGCACGGAGTGGTGCTCCTGACCCCGGTGATCCCGCTCCTCGCCTACGCGTTCCACGATGCGAGCCAGGGGCAGGCCTCGGCGCAGCGGGGTGCCGTCACGGTGGTGGCGGTCCTGGCGCTCGCGCTGGGGCTGATGCTGCTCGGCTCGCTCCCCGCCAACACCGGCAGCGTGTGGTCGGCACTGGACCGGCTGGCGGACGGGCAACGCCGGCCGAAGGTGCCACGGGAGGGCCTCACCGAGAGAGCGCGCAGCGCGCGCAACGCCCGGCGACGTCTCACGGCCCTGGTCTCCGGAGGGGTCGCGGTGCTGCTGCGTGTCGCGGTGGTGGCGATCCCGGTCGGCATCGCCTGGGCGCTGGTGCACGACGACCCCGCGGTGGCCACTCGGTGGCTCCACCAGCACGCGTGGGCGGCTGCCGCTCTCGGAGCGTTCTGCATCATCGCGGGCGGCTGGGCCGCAACACATTTCGGCAACTTGCTGCGCACGCTGGGACGTGCCCCTGCGGGTGAGCACACGGAATACTCCTATGCCGCGCTGTCCCATCCCGTCGGGGCGGAGGCGGGGTGGGCGGTGCTCTACGGCGCCGGCTACTTCGTGATCGCGGGCGTCGTGGCCGCGCGTACCGACCCGGGTGCGGGTGCGCCGCTGTGGCAGCACGCACTGGTGGCCGCGGCGGTGGTGCTCGGGGTGGCGTTGACCCTGGCCCTTCCGCTGCTCGCCCCGCTGCGTGCGATCAAGGCGGTGGAGGGCCGAGAGGCGGTGCGTGACCGGGCAGTCGCCCGTTTCGTGGGTGTCGCGGACGACGGTGCCGATCCCACGGCAACCTCGCGCCGGGTCTATGCGGAGGACCTCGTGGAGCGGGGAATAGGTTATCGCTGGCTCGTGTCGGACTCGGTGGGCGCGGACGGTCGCGCCCCGTCGCTCAGCACGCGCGGGCGCCGGTTGCTCGACCGGCTCGACCACGGGCGAGAATGACGGGGTGATGCGTGCCCGTGCCTTCGCCGTTGCTGTCGTGGTTGCCCTCGTGTCGTCGGCGGTGGGGTGCAGCAGGGGAGCGGTCGGGCCGGGCCCTGACGGCGGCAACCCGACATCGAGCGCGGACCTGGACGAGCAGCTTCGGGATGCGGCGTGGGCCGATGACGTCGACGCGGCCACCCGACTCGTGGCGGAGGGAGCTGACGTCGACGCCAAGGACGACACCGAGCAGTCCGCCTACCTCATTGCCACCAGTGAGGGCTTCCTGGACCTCCTCGAGCTGACCCTGCGCAGCGGTGCTGACGTCGACTCCAAGGACAGCTGGAACGGGACCGGGTTGATCCGGGCAGCCGAGCGCGGCCACCAGCTCGTGGTGGGGCGGCTGCTCCAGGCCGGTATCGATCGAGATCACGTCAACCGCATCGGCTACCAGGGCATCCACGAGGCGGTCTGGTTCGGTGCAGATTCCGCGGACGAACGCTCCACGGTGCAGGTGCTGGTGGCGGGTGGGGTCGAGCTCGACCGACCGTCCGAGCAGGAGCACCTCACCCCCCTGCAGATGGCCCGAGAGCGGGGCTACCGCACCCTGGAGCGCGTGCTGGATGCCGCTGAGCGCCACGAGCCCTTCGCCGATCCGGATGGGACCCTGCTCGCTGCGGCTGCGCGCGGCGATGCAGATACCGTGGCTCTGGCTCTGCGCGACGGGGCCGACCTCGAGGCGCGCGACGAGCGCGATCGAACTGCGCTGCTGCTGGCCGTCACCGGCGACCACGTCGAGGTGGCGCGAGTGCTCGTGGCGCTCGGAGCCAGCCCGGATGCCGTGGATTCCCAGGAGGACACTCCCTGGCTGGTGACCGGGGTGACGGGCAGCGTGGAGATGCTGGAGACGCTCTTGCCGGCTCGGCCCGACCTGACCGTGGTCAACCGCTTCGGCGGGGTGTCGGTCATCCCGGCGAGCGAACGCGGCCACGTCGACTACGTGCGGCGCGTCGTGTCCACCGGCATCGACGTCAACCACGTCAACCGGCTGGGGTGGACGGCCCT
>JBDTDY010000236.1:0-2990 GCA_039922835.1 Ornithinibacter sp. | reverse complement strand
TTGACAGCGACGGCTGCGATGACGAGTCCCGCGATGGGGTCCGCCCACCACCAGCTGAGCGTGGCGTTGAGGGCCAGCCCGATCAGCAGGACGCCCGACATGTAGGTACACAAAAGGGTTTGGGTTGAGTCGGCGACCACCGCGTTCGAACCCAGGGCACGCCCGGTGCGGCGTTGGGCCCACGACAGGAAAGGCATGATCGCCAGCGACGCGGCGGCCAGCACGATGCCGACGGTCGAGGACTCGGCTTCGTGCCCGGTGGTGAGCGAGCGGATCGACTCGAAGGTGACGTAGGCGGCGAGTCCGAAGAACGAGAGCGCCATCAGCCGCAGCGCTCTCTGCTCGCGAGATTCGGGGAGTCGGTGGCGGAACTGCCACACGATGATCAGCCCGGAGGACACCTCGACGATTGAGTCGAGACCGAACCCGACCAGAGCAACCGAGCCGGCGACCAGGCCGGCGCTGATCGCGATCGCGGCTTCGACGATGTTGTAGGTCACCGACGCACCAGCGAGCAGTTGCGCGCGTCGCCCGTACCGTTGGCGGTCCTCCTCGGTGAGGGCCGTGGCGTGGTCGTGGGTTCCGGTCGCGGTCACTGGTCGTCCTCGGGGAGCGTTCCGGTGCCGAAGGTCGCGCACAGGGTGACGGCGCTACCGGTCAACGACAGGAGCTGCTCCGCGGCCGCGAAAAGGTCATCGAGAGCCTCGGGGTGCGTGAGGGAGTACAGCGATGCGCGTCCCTGTGCACGCGAGGTGACCAGGCCGCAGTCCCGTAGACAGGCCAGGTGCTTGGACACCGTGGACTGCGCCAGGCCGATGTGGTCGGTCAGGTCTCTCACGCGGTGTTCGCCGAGCGCGAGGTGTCGCAGGATGGCGAGGCGTGATGGGTCGGAGAACCCGTGGAAGAGGCAGGCGGCCGCATCCAGTCGTCCCGCACCCCCGGGATCGCCATCAGTCACCGGTAGCGCTGTCATCGTCATACGACGATGATGGGCGCACAGGGTGGCCGTGGTCAAGCGGGGTGGGAAAGCGCGACGTCCCAGAATCTGCCGCTGAAGTGCCGATCTGTCTCATGCAGCCTCAAGCTCGTGCGTACTTCTCACAATCGCTCACCGCTGAGATCGGTCTCACCCCTGGTCGAGCAGGTAGCGACCGAAGTGCGGCACGGTGAAGGCGATGCGCCCGCGCTCCCCGCTGTAGATCAGGCCCTTCTTCAGCAGGGCGTCGCGCGCCGGGGAGAGCGACTGGGGTTTGCGACCCAGCTGCGTCGCCACATCTGACGTGGGCACGGCGGCCGTCTCGTCACCGAGGTCGACGGCGACCTCCGCCATCGCCCGGAGGTACTCCCGCTCCCCCGGCGTCGCGCGCTCGAAGCGCGAGCCGAAGAAGCCCACCGCGAGCTCGGACTCCGCCTCAGGAGCGGCGACAGCCACGTCGGCTGCCGTGATCGGCGAGGTCGTGGCGCGGTCCCACACCGACTTCCCGTAGGCCTGGATGAAGTAGGGGTATCCGCCTGTCGCGGCATACATCGCGTCGAGCGCCTCACCCGTGAACGCGGCATCCTCCTCGGCTGCCGGACGCTCGAGGGCTGAATCGGCCGCCGCCCTCTCGAGGCGGTCGATGCGAGAATAGCGAAACAGCCTCTCGGAGTAAGACTTCGACGCCGAGAGCACTGCCGGCAGGTGCGGCAGACCCGCTCCGACGACGATGAGTGGCAACCGTGACTGCGAGATCTCGTGGGCAGCCGCACACAGCGCGGAGACGTCGTCCGCCCCGAGGTCCTGCATCTCGTCGATGAAGATCGCGATGCCGCGCCCGGTGTCGGCAGCCATGCCGCCGAGGTCGGACATCAGCTCGACGAGGTCGATCTCGATGTCGCCGGAGTCGGCCCGTCCCGACACCGCGGGCACCGTGATCCCAGGGTTCCACCGGTCGCGCAGCTTCGGCGCCCCTCGTCCAGCACCCCCCGCCGGCTCGCGCTGGGCGAACGCCCGCACGACCCCGAGTGCGTGGTCCCCGGCCCCTCCTGCAGGCCCGAGCTCGCGCACCGCTTGGTGCACCGCCGAGGACAGCGGCCGCCGGAGTGACTGCTCGGGGCGCGCCTCGAGCTTGCCCGTACCCCACCCGGCGCGCACCGCTGCGGAGCGCAGCGCGTTGAGCAGCACCGTCTTGCCCACTCCCCGGAGCCCGGTCAGCACGATGGAGCGCTCCGGACGCCCGCGAGCCACGCGTTCGAGCACCACGTCGAAGGCGTCGAGCTGCTCGTCCCGACCGGCGAGCTCGGGTGGGCGCTGCCCGGCGCCGGGCGCGTAGGGGTTCCTGATCGGGTCCACGATCGGAGGGTATACGGCTCTCTAGCGCAGACGGCATACATCTGAAGAGGAGGCTATGGCGTGTCCTAGCGGGGTCTTCCGGGTGTGGCATCGGCCTCACGAGAGCGCGAGCGTGCGGTGGCCGAGCGATACTGGCGCAGAGGAGGTCTCGATGACGGTGCAGGAGCGGTGGGATGCCGTGCGGCCCACGGTGCCCGCCATGGCGATCGGCGTGGCCTGCGTGGCGATCGGCGGGCTCCGATCGGCGGTGAACTCTGTCAACCCCACGGAGCACGGCTCCTGGGCGGCGGCCTACCTGGTGCTGGTGATGGGTCTCGGGCAGATCGCACTCGCGCTGGGACAGGCCCTGCTCGCCGGCACGCCGCCCTCGCAACCGGTGCTGCTCACCGAGCTCCTCACCTGGAACGTGGGGGGCGCCTTGGTCCTCATCGGGACACTCGTCGGTCCCGTCCTGCTGGTGGACGTCGGCGGCATCCTGCTGGTGATCACCCTGGCTCTCGTCATCGCCTCGGTTCGCACGCCCGGCGCCGGCCCACGGTGGCACCGCATCCTGTTCCTGGCCCTGGTGCTCGTGCTCCTCGTGAGCATCCCGATCGGGCTCGTGCTCTCGAGGACGTCGTAGCGACGGTCAGCCCGCGGCGTCCAGGTGCACCATGCA
>JBDTDY010000235.1:0-6825 GCA_039922835.1 Ornithinibacter sp. | reverse complement strand
GTCGCGGCGCAGCTCGGTCCACGACGTGACCGACCACACGTCCGCCGAGACTCCCCAGTCCCGCTCCAGGAGTCGTGCCGCCTCGAGGACCCATGGCACCGAGACGCCCGAGCCCATGAGGTGACAGCGAGGCCCTGGCCCGGACCCGGTGGCGACCCGGTGCAGACCACGCAGGATGCCCTCGACATCGACGTCGTCGGGCTCCGCGGGCTGGAGCATGGGCTCGTTGTAGAGGGTGAGGTAGTACATGACGTTGGGGTCCGTGGAGTCGGGCCCGTTCATCTGCTCCAGACCGGCTCGCACGATGTGCGCGATCTCGTAGCCGTAGGCCGGGTCGTAGACCTTGGTGGCCGGGTTGGTCGCCGCCAGAACCGGTGAGTGGCCGTCGGCGTGCTGCAGCCCCTCACCGGTCAGGGTGGTGCGGCCGGCGGTGGCGCCGATGATGAAGCCGCGGGTCATCTGGTCCATCGCGGCCCACATCGCGTCGCCCGTGCGCTGGTAGCCGAACATCGAGTAGAAGACGTAGACGGGGATAAGCGGCTCACCGTGGGTGGCGTAGGCCGTCCCCGCTGCGGTGAACGCCGCCATCGACCCCGCTTCGTTGATGCCGGTGTGCAGGATCTGGCCTTGGGCGGACTCCTTGTAGGCCAGCAGCAGCGCCCGGTCGACCGGGGTGTAGTTCTGGCCGTTGGGGTTGTAGATCTTGGCCGTGGGGAAGAACGAGTCCATCCCGAAGGTGCGCGCCTCGTCGGGGACGATGGGGACGATCCGTTGCCCGATCCCCTTGTCACGCAACAGCTCACGCAGCAGGCGGACGAACGCCATCGTGGTCGCCGCCTGCTGTTTCCCGGACCCCCGGCGAGCCATGTCGTAGGTCTTGGGCTCGGGGAGGGTGAGGGTGCGGGGGGTGTTGCGGCGCTCGGGGAGGAAGCCGCCGAGCTCGCGACGCCGCGCCAGCAGGTACTGGATCTCGGCCGACTCCGGACCGGGGTGGTAGTACGGCACCCGGTAGGGATCCGCGTCGATCTGTGCGTCGGTGACGGGGATGTCGAGCAGGTCGCGAAACTGCTTGAAGTCTGCCGCGGTCAGCTTCTTCATCTGGTGGGTGGCGTTCCGGGCCTCGAAGTTGGCTCCGAGCCCGTAGCCCTTGACCGTCTTGGCGAGGACGACGGTGGGCCGACCGGTGCGGTTGCCTGCCGTCGCGGCGTGGTAGGCGGCATACACCTTCTTGTAGTCGTGCCCTCCCCGCTTGAGGCTCCAGATCTGGTCGTCGGTGAGGTCGGCGACCAGCGCGGCGGTCGCGGGGGAGCGGCCGAAGAAGTGCTCGCGGATGTAGGCGCCCGACTCGCCCTTGTAGGTCTGGTAGTCCCCGTCCTTGGTCTCGTTCATCACGTGCACCAGGTCGCGACCGGTGTCTGCGGCGAGGAGGGAGTCCCACTCCCGACCCCACAGCACCTTGACGACGTTCCAGCCGGCGCCGCGGAAGAAACCCTCGAGCTCCTGGACGATCTTTCCGTTGCCACGCACCGGCCCGTCGAGGCGCTGGAGGTTGCAGTTGATGACGAAGGTGAGGTTGTCCAGTCCGTCGTTGGCTGCGAGCTGGAGCAGACCGCGCGACTCCGGCTCGTCCATCTCGCCGTCACCGAGGAAGGCCCACACGTGCTGGTCGCTGGTGTCCTTGACACCGCGCCCCGCGAGGTAGCGGTTGAACTGCGCCTGGTAGATCGCATTCATCGGCCCGATCCCCATCGAGACGGTCGGGAACTGCCAGAAGTCCGACATCATCCGCGGGTGGGGGTAGGACGGCAGTGCGTGCCCTGCCTTCGAGCGCTCCTGGCGGAAGCCGTCGAGGTCGGTCTCGGAGAGGCGACCCTCGAGGAACGCGCGGGCATACATCCCCGGGGAGGCATGCCCCTGGAAGAAGACCTGGTCACCGCCACCGGGGTGTCCGGCGCCGCGGAAGAAGTGGTTGAGCCCGACCTCGTAGAGGGTGGCTGCGCCGGCATAGGTGGAGATGTGGCCACCGACCCCGATGTCGGGGCGCTGGGCCCGGTGCACCATCACCGCGGCGTTCCAGCGCAGCAGGCGACGATAGCTCCGCTCGATCTCCTCGTCGCCGGGGAACGGCGTCTCGTGCTCCGCGGAGATGGTGTTGACGTAGTCCGTCGTCACCGGCTCCGCGCCGCCGACCCCGGCCGCGGATGCTCGTTCACCGAGCATCCGCAGCACGGAGGCGGCGTTGGTGGACCCACGAGCCTGTAGGAGCTGGTCGAAGGAATCGGCCCACTCCCCCAGCTCCTCCCGGTCGATCAGCTGATCGTGGCTGTCACTGGGGGTCGTGGTGCTCATCGGGTTCACTCTCTCCTCTGGGTGCGGGTGCACCACTGGAACTGCGGTCCGGCCGGGTCAGGTGCCCGGCCATCGATCTGCGGCGTCGGCTCAGCAGAAGCCGGCGATGCCGACCCACGGGGCGTCCTTGGCCGGCGCACCCTTGCGCGCCACCGTCGCCTCGATCAGCCCGTAGGGCCGGTCGGCGGCGTAGAACACCTCGTTGGGGTTCTCCAGCCCGAAGGGCGAGAGGTCGGAGGTGAAGTGGTGCTTGTTGGGACAGGAGAACTTGATCTCGTCGATCTCGTCGTGCTCGCTGATCACCGCTTCGGCCATCTGGTAGAGCGTGTGCTGCAGCGCCTTGGAGTAGCCCTGGGTGAAGGTGCGCAGCATCGTGGCCTTGACGCTCTCGTAGGCGGCGTTGAAGTCCACGTCAGTGGTGTTGTAGCGCCACCGCGTCGCGATGTCGGTCGCGAGGATGCGGTCCTCGGTCTCCTGCAGCGTCGTGTACTTGTCCTTCGGGTAGCCCACGAAGCCGGACTGGGTGGACTTGAGCACGGTCAGTCCGTAGAAGCCGCCGATGACGGTGGTGTCGTCACCATCGCGGACGACGACGGCGGTGCGGGTCTCCGGGCTGCTCTTGTAGAAGGAGTGGTCGTGATCCTCGATGCGCGTCCAGCCGAACTCCTCGGCCGCCCAACGACCCCCGGTCACCCAGTCGAACTCACTGGTGAAGTGGTCCGCCAGGCGGAGCAGGAACGCCTCCGGGGAGGGGATGCCGTCCTTGGCGAAGGCGAACACCGTGTTCTTCTGGGTGTCGGTCGGCACGACGTGCACGTTGTCGCCCTCGGTGTGCGCGGTCTCGAAGTCGCCGCGGAGCTGCGAGGTGACGTTGAGGTCGCGGATCTCGTGGCGGTCGGTGTCGCGCACGATGCGCACGACCCTGTTCTCCGCCTTGCCATACTGGTTGCTCGTCAGGGTGACTTCACTCATGATCCGGACTCCTTCGTCTGGGTGGTTGGGTCGTGCTCGGTCGTTGGCGTGGTGGTCGGTGCACCGTGCTCCGAGGCCACGGACCCGGTGTGCGCGGCTCGGGGGGCCTCGTGGCGAGCCTGGCCGGCGTCGTGGTGGAACGGACGCTGGTCGGCTGCGTCGCGACCCTCGTTGAGCAGTCGCTCCTCGTCCTCCTCCGAGATAGCCGCCACGGGCGGGGCCTCGGCGAAGATCGGGCCCTCGGTCTCGCCGGAGCGCCCGACGATGTTGAAGACGACGTTGAGCAGCACTGCCGTGATGGCGGCGGCGGTGATCCCGGAGTCGAAGATGACGACGAACCACGCGGGGAACTGGTCGTAGAACTCGGGCACCGCGATCGGGATGATGCCCATGCTCAGCGAGAGAGCCACGATGACGAGGTTGGCGTTACCCGAGAAGTCGACGTTGGTCAGGGTCCGGATGCCGCTCGCGGCGACCGTGCCGAAGAGCGCCAGGCCGGCACCACCGAGGACGGGAAGGGGAACGATCGCGACGAACGCTCCGAGGATGGGGAAGAGCCCGAGGAGGACGAGGATGACACCGCCCACGGCGACGACGAACCGGCTCTTGATGCCGGTGATCGCCACGAGGCCGACGTTCTGCGCGAAGGCGCTGACGGAGAAGCCGTTGAAGAAGCCTGCGAAGACAGTCGATCCCATGTCGGCGCGCAGCCCGTTGGTGACCGTCTGGCGGTCGGCCGGCTTACCGACGACCTCGCCGATCGCCAAGATGTCCGCCGTGGTCTCGGTCATGATCACCAGCATCACGATGAACATCGAGATGCTCGCGCCGACGGCGAAGGTCGGCAGTCCGTAGTGGAAGGGCGTGGTGAGCTGGAAGACGGATGCGTCGGAGATCTTCCCGAAGTCGGTCAAGCCGAAGGGAATCGCCACGATGGAACCGAGCACCAGACCGGCCAGGATCGCGATGCGGCTGAAGAAGGGCGGGGCGAACCGGTAGATCAGGACGATGATCGCCATCGTGATCGCGGCGACCGCGATGTTCTTGGGAGCCCCGAAGGTCTTCGAGCCTGCTCCACCGGCTGCCCACTTCATGGCGACCGGCAGCAGCGAGATGCCGATGACGGTGATCACCGTGCCGGTGACCACCTCGGGGAAGAAGCGCAGGAGGCTGGTGAAGATCGGGGCGATGAGGAACGCCAACGCGCCGGCCACGATCAGGGCGCCGAACACGGCCACCAGCCCCTCCTTGCCGCCCTTCTCGGTGCCGATCGTCAGGATGGTCGACACCGCGGCGAACGAGGTGCCCTGCACGATCGGCTGCCGGGCTCCGAGCTTCCAGATCCCGACGGTCTGCAGGATCGTCGCCAGCCCGGAGATGAAGAGGCCGGCCGACACCAGGTAGGTGATCTCCGGTCCACTCAACCCGAGCGCGTTGCCGACGATCAGCGGCACTGCCACGACGCCGGCGTACATGCTCAGCACGTGCTGGAGCCCGTAGATGAACATCTGGGGGACGGGAAGCACCTCGTCGACGGGGTGTATCTCCGTCTCCGGCGGTGCGGCTTGCTGGGTCATGGTGACTCTCCTTTGAGCGCTGTCTGTGAGCTGCGATGTGGTGGTGCTGTGCGTCGGTGGTGCTGTGCGTCGGTGGTGCGAGGTCGTGCCCGGTCGGGCGGACCGGGGATCAGGCGCCGAGGTCCCGGCGGAGGGTCTCGACGTGGGTGGTGGCATCGAGGTCGTGCTCGAGCGAGCTGACTCGTCCGTGGGCGTCGACGACGAAGGTGGAGCGGAGGGGCCCGACCATGTCCTTCCCGGCGACGACCTTGGGCCCGTAGGCACCCCAGCGGATCGCGCTGGCGTGCCCCGGGTCGGACAACAGGTCGTGGTCGACACCGTTGGCCGCTGCGAAGTCCTTGAGCACCGGCACCGGGTCCCCGCTCACACCGAGCAACTGGTAGCCGGCTCGGGCGAGGGGGACCTGGTTGTCCCGGAAGCTGCACACCTCGGTGGTGCACCCGGGGGTGAAGGCCTTCGGGAAGAAGTAGACGACGACGGGAGTGCCCATCAGGTCGGCCAGGGATCGAACCTCTCCGTGCTGGTTGGTGAGCTCGAGCGCCGGCGCGAGGTCACCGACCTTCACTGCGGTCCGACTCTGCGGCGCGGACGGGGTGTGGTCGCTCATGACGCCCTCCGGATGCCCTCGGTGTCGGAGCGGGGACGGGCCAGGGTGGCCACCGCCTCCGGGCTCAGTCCCGTGTCGGCCTCGAGCTCGGCACCCTCGATGGCACCGCAGGCGTGGCCGCGCTGGAGGTATCGGGCCAGCGCGCGGGCCGTTGCGGGCTCGTCCATGATCCCCGAGCCGCTACGGGACACGTAGTTCGCGAGCCGGGTCGCAGCCCGCTCGTAGCCCGAGCGGTAGAAGGCGAACGTCGCGAGGTAGCGGGTGGGCAGCTGGCCGGGGTGGAGGTCCCAGCCTTGGTAGAAGCCATTGCCCAGAGCCCGTTTCACGAGCCCGGCGTGCAGCGCCCAGGCCGCCTTCACGGCATCCGCCGACCCGGTCGGAACGACGTTGGTCGAGCCGTCCGAGAGGTGCACGCCGGTGCCGGCGACCGCGAGCTGCATGACCTGCTTGGCGAGGTCGGCCGCCGGGTGGTCCGAGGCCTGGAACTCCGCGGAGATGCCGAGCGAGGCGCTGTAGTCGTAGGTGCCGTAGTGCAGGGAGGTGACCCGGCCCTGTCCCGCGTGCACGGCGCGCGCCAGCGGCGCCGTGCCGTCTGCTCCGAGGATCAACTGCGGGGTCTCGACCTGGATCTCGAACCCGAGGTCACCGGGGGCCAGCCCGTGGGCTCTCTCGAGCGCCTCGCAGACGGTGACCATGGCGTCGACCTGGCCGACCGTGCTGACCTTGGGGAAGGTGAGCACGAGCTGCGGGGGCACCGTTGCGGTGCGGGCGAGAAGGGCGCCGAGGAAGAGGTCGAGGGTGCGGATGCCGCGGCGGCGGGTGGGCTCCTCGAAGCACTTGAACCGGATGCCGATGAAGTCCGGGTTGGTGCCCGCCTCGAGGGCGTCGGCCACCGCGTTGGCGGCGGACACGGCATCCGCGTCCTCCGTCTCGTCACCGCGGTCGCCGTAGCCGTCCTCGAAGTCCAGGCGCAGGTCCTCGATCGGCGCCGTGCGCAGCTTGGCCTCCACCCGGTCGCAGACCTGGCCCGCGAGCTGGTCGTCAAGCCCGAGGTCCGCGGCGAGTGCGGCCAGTCCACCATGCTCGGCCACGAGGGCCAGCGCCTGCTCGCCCCACTGCTGGGGGAGCTCGGTGGTGTAGCGGTCGGCGGGGACGTAGACGGTGTGCACCGGCTGGCGCCGACCGTCGTCGCCGGGGTAGACGTCGGTGAGCAGGGTGTCGGTCTCGGTCAACGAGGCGTCCGCGTCGGCGAGGAAGGACTCACCCAGGGCGGGCTGTGCCATCTCAGACCACCAGCTCGTAGGCCGGGATGGTGAGGAA
>JBDTDY010000234.1:0-2680 GCA_039922835.1 Ornithinibacter sp. | reverse complement strand
CCCAGCGCACCTCGGCGCCGAGCGCGGTGAGGGTCTCGATGAGCACGGCGGTCTGCACGGTCATGTGCAGCGAGCCGGCGATGCGCGCACCGGTGAGCGGCTTGGAGTCGCCGAACTCGGCGCGCAGGGACATCAGGCCGGGCATCTCGTGCTCGGCGAGTCGGATCTGGTGGCGGCCGGCCTCGGCGAGGCTGAGGTCGCGGACCTTGTGGTCAACGGACATGCGGAAGCTCCTTGGAGTGATGACGGTCAAATCGACCCGGCGTCGCCCTTCTGGGCCGCACGTGCGTGGAGGGTTAACACCCAAGCCGGCAGGAAACGCCCATCGTACTGCAGGCGTTGCGGCATCCATTGCCACCTACGACTGTCGAACGTTCGGCGAAGTGGCATGGTGGGAAGGACCACGAAGAGGGGATGGGCACGATGAGCGAGAAGCAGCCGACCGAGGAGCACCTGGACAAGGCCCGAGCCGAGCACGAGGCCGCGGCGCAGGAGAAGGACGCCAAGACCCGGCAGGACTGGTCGGAGCAGGCCAGCGAAATCGCAGCGGGAATGGCCGCTCGTCAGCGCCAGGCCGAGGCGATGGGCGACTACGTCGAGCCGATCGTGCGCACACCCAAGCCGGACATCAACGATCCGCGTAACATCGCCCGCTGATCAGCGCTGCTCGCGGTCGATGTCGGGCTCGAGGTAGAGCACCAGGGTGAGGTCGGGCACGGCCTCGCGGGCGGCGCGCTCCGCGTCATTGATGGCCGCCGCCACGTCGCGGGCGGAGTCGGTCGCGCCCACGGCGAGCTTGGCGGCGACGAGCACCTCCTGCGGGCCGAGGTGCATGGTCTTGGCGTGGATGACCCGGTCGATGGCCTGCGGGCTCTCCAGCGCGGTGATGATGGCGGCCCGGTGGGCGCGTGTGGCCGACTCCCCCACCAGCAGCGAGTTCATCTCGATCGCGAGGAAGATCGCGACGCACACCAGCAGCACCCCGATGCTGGCCGAGCCGATGACGTCGAAGATCGGGTTGCTGGTCACGAGCATGAGGGAGACTCCGGCGAAGGCCAGCGTCAGGCCGATCAGCGCCGCGAAGTCCTCCAGGAGGATCACCGGCAGCTCCGGTGACTTCGAGCTCTTCACGAAGCGCAGCCACGACTTGGTGCCGCGGGTCTTGTTGCTCTCACGCACCGCGGTGCGAAAGCTCAGCCCCTCGAAGATGATCCCGAGCGCGAGCACCACCAGCGGCACCCACCACCAGCGGGACTCGAAGGGGTCGAAGTTGCTCTCGCCGCGGGTCTCCTGGAACTTGTGCCACGCCTCATAGAGCGCGAACAACCCACCGAGGATGAAGAGCACGATGGCGACGAGGAAGGAGTAGACGTAGCGCTGGCGCCCGAACCCGAAGGGGTGCTCGGGAGTCGCGTCTCGCTAGGCACGCTTGCCGCCGATGAGGAGCAGCACCTGGTTGCCGGAGTCGGCGACGGAGTGGATGCTCTCGGCGAGCATCGAGGAGAATCCGGTGAGCAGGAACGCGATGAACTTGGTGACCGCGATCGCCGCGTTGGCCGCCAGCGCCGCGAAGATCGCCGTGTTTCCACCCTCAGATGACATGCGCCGATCCTAGGTGCGCCTGCCCCGAGGAGCGTGCGGAGAGGGCTGCCAGGGAACCACCATCTCGGCACCCGGCGAGACAGGGGTCGGCCCACGGCCATGACCTGTTCCAAGGGTGTGCTGATTACACCACTGTTGACATGAGATGAGGTGTGCAAGAAAATCAACACAATCGGCATCACACTGACGGTGTGCTGAAATCACTACATTGCGGGGGTAGGCCCATGAGCGAACGCATGGTGGTCAGGCGAGGGTCAGACATCGGTCTCGCCATCGCCGAGGCGCGGCGCTCTCGAGGCCTGAGCCAGCAGGGGCTGGCTGAGCTGAGCGGCATCGAGCGCACCTACCTGGCACGCCTGGAGGCCGGCCACAGCGTGGTGCTGGTCGAGCGAGCGCTGCGGACCCTGCGGCGGCTCGGCGCCGAGGTGGTCATCGAGCTGCCCGGGCCATGAGGCCACGCACCCTGACCGTGCACCTCGATGACGTCCCCGTCGCCACGTTCACGGGCACGCGGCCGGGGCGAGTCAGCTGCGCCTACCTCGGCGCGGCGTTCGAGATGGCCGGGCTGACCGCCCCCCTGCTCTCGTGCTCGCTGCCGCTACGCCGCGGGAGGGGCGCGGCATACCCGTTTGCCTCCGGGTTGCTGCCCGAGGGCGTGCACCGACAGGTGATGGCCGGCATCGCCGGTGTCCCCACCCACGACGTGATCGGCATGCTGGCCCGCTTTGGTCGCGACGTGGCGGGGGCGCTCGTCATCACGGAGGGCGACCTCGAGCACCGCCCGCAACCCTCCGTGGAGCCCTACGACGAGCACGGGCTGGACCGTGCCGTGGCCGAGCTGAGTGACCACCCCCTCGGGCTCTACGACGACTCCGAGCTGTCGATCGCCGGACTCGCGGACAAGATGCTCCTCGCCCGCACTCCGGATGGTGGTTTCGGGCGGCCCCGTCATGGCGCCGCCTCGACGCACATCCTCAAGGTCGACGACCGCACCCGGCGGGGGCTGGTCCGCGCCGAGCACGCCTGTCTCGCTCTCGCGCGGGACGTCGATCTCGCGGCGGCACACAGCACTGTGCTG
>JBDTDY010000233.1:0-5920 GCA_039922835.1 Ornithinibacter sp. | reverse complement strand
CCGTCGTGACCTGCCGGATGCCGGGCTGACCGGGCTGACCGGGGTGCCCGTGAGCGGTCGGGTGGGCCGGCTCAGCGGCTGGCGGGGGTGAGCCAGCCCGCAGGGGCGATGCCGCGGCGCCGCGCCGAGCGCAGCAGGAGCACGCTCACGAGCACCATGGCGACCACGCCCGGCAGTGTCGAGAGGGCGGACCCGGTGGTCTCGGTGTCGATGTAGGACTCCTCCAACCCGCCCGCGAGGACACCGGTGACGGTGATGAGCAGGTTGTTCACGACGTGGATCGCGATCGCCGCCTCCAGGCCCCCGGTGCGCCACGCGAGGTAGCACCCTGCGACGGCGAGGCTGCCGACGTCGATGAGGATCCACGGGTCGAGGGAGCCGTGGGCGAGACCGAAGGCCACCGCGGATAGGGCCGTCGTCAGGAGCAGGGCCGTGCGCTCGGAGGGGATCCAGGCGCCGACGGTCTGGACGAGGCCCCCGCGGAAGGCGACCTCCTCCCCGGCCGCCTGGAGGGGGGTCGTGAGGAGCGTGACGACGAGCAGCCCGACCCAGTCCTGCGGGCGGGGGAGGACCTCCTGGTCGAAGAGCACCCACGAGGCGCCGAGGTAGAGCACCCAGACCGGTAGGACGACCAGCGCGCAGCGGCCCAGCCAGCCCCACCGCATCCGACCGGTCACCGAGAGCACCCGACCAGGGGAGCGACGGAACGCGATCCACAGCGCAGTGAGCGTGACGGGCACCAAGGCGGCCAGCACGAGGTTGAGCCAGAGGCTCGAGCCGGTGGTCACGGCGAACGTCGACTGGTCCTCGGGCAGCAGGCCGAGCAGCGCGAAGGGGACGGTGACCGCACTCGAGACGACGAAGAACCCCACGACCACCAGCAGGAGCGCGACCAGGGGTCGCCACCACGCGTGCCGCGGCCCGCGCATCTGGTGGACGTAGGAGCGGGGTCGGGCGTCCTCGAGCGCGAGGGCCTCGTGCCGCTCCCGCGTGGTGCGGGCCTCCTCCCGCGCGCGGGATGCCCCGAGGAAGCCCCACAGCAGCGGGTGCGGGGCGGCCCCGTCGCTCGTGAGCGGCTCCGCCGAGGGTGCGGCCACGAGAAACGCCGTGCCCGGCAGGCGGAGCACGTCGGCGGGTCCCCCGGGGCGGGTGGCCTCCAGGACCCAGCCGAGCGGGAGCAGTGCGGCCACCACCTCATCCGCCGGGTGCAGGCCCACGGTGTCGGTGCCCGGCATCCGGTCGGAGGGGGCGACCCCGGCAGCGTCGCGGGCCAGGACGTCCAGACCGCGCCCGGTCGCGAGAACGGGGATGCCGGCGCGGTGGGCGGCCCGCGCGGCGCGGCGGGCCCCGTCGTCCTGCGACCCGTCGGCTGCAGGTGCGACCCAGACGCCGTCAGCGCCGTCGACGGAGCCGAGGTGCGCGGGGTCGGCGTGGAGCACCTCCAGGGAGCCGAAGGGCAGGCCCCAGCGGGTGGCGTGGAAGGCCAGGTGTGCGGTGCCGGGCGCGTCTGCACCGACGACGAGCAGGCGTACCGTCATGGCCTGGGAGCGTAGTCCGGATGACCGACCCGCTCCCCGGGGGCCCGGGGGCGGGGAAGTGGATTTCGTGCTGGGAGCACGCCTGCCCTATCATCGAATGTCGGTCACGTGTGCTCCATGCACGGGTGGAAGCCCTGGGTGAGCAGCACGAGGCCGATTTCCATGGGCGGATCGACATTCCGAAGAGTCGCCCAACGGCGGAGAGAGAGGGTATGGCCAAGAAGGACGGCGTCATCGAGATCGAGGGCACGATCGTCGAGGCTCTCCCGAACGCGATGTTTCGGGTCGAGCTGAGCAACGGTCACAAGGTTCTCGCGCACATCTCTGGGAAGATGCGCCAGCACTACATCAGGATCCTCCCCGAGGACCGTGTGGTGGTGGAGCTCAGCCCGTATGACCTGACTCGTGGCCGCATCGTCTTCCGATACCGCTGACCACGCATCGACGAGACAGCAAGGGCGAGCATGAAGGTTCAGCCGAGCGTCAAGAAGATCTGTGACAAGTGCAAGGTGATCCGCCGTAACGGTCGGGTCATGGTCATCTGCGAGAACCTGCGCCACAAGCAGCGCCAGGGCTGACGCGAGTCAGACGCACGACCGCCCCGCAGGGGGCCCGCACGAGTCGACAGGGCTCGAGCACGCAGAAGTGAAGAAGCACGCAGCACCCGACCCCCGACGGGTCACCTGGTAGCAGGTGGGCGCGGGACGTCACCCTCGGCCCGGAGGCCGAGGACCGGACCAGGATGGGCCGGACCGGTGGCTGTGCCAGACCTCCGGACAACAGAAAAGGAACCATCCTCAGATGGCACGTCTAGTTGGAGTGGACCTCCCGCGCGAGAAGCGCGTCGAGGTCGCACTGACCTACATCTTCGGAGTCGGTCGGACCAGCGCACAGAAGGCCCTCGCGGCGACCGGGGTCAACCCGGACACCCGCGTGAAGGACCTCGTCGACGATGACCTCGTCAAGCTGCGCGACTGGATCGATGAGAACCTCAAGGTCGAGGGCGACCTGCGCCGGGAGGTCCAGTCGGACATCCGCCGCAAGGTAGAGATCGGCTCGTACGAGGGGCTGCGGCACCGCCGTGGCCTGCCCGTTCGTGGCCAGCGCACCAAGACCAACGCGAGGACCCGCAAGGGCCCCAAGCGCACCGTGGCCGGCAAGAAGAAAACCGGTAAGTGACCTGCGCCTCGCGCGCGTCGCGACCACCGCTTCCGAAGAACTCGTAGGAAAGAGAACACATGCCTCCCAAGGGCCGTACCGCGGGCGCCAAGAAGGTGCGCCGCAAGGAGAAGAAGAACGTCGCTGTGGGCCAGGCCCACATCAAGAGCACGTTCAACAACACGATCATCTCGATCACCGACCCCGCAGGGGCCGTCATCGCCTGGGCCTCCGCCGGCCAGGTGGGCTTCAAGGGGTCTCGCAAGTCCACGCCGTTCGCCGCGCAGACCGCCGCCGAGGCTGCTGCTCGCCGTGCCATGGAGCACGGGATGCGCAAGGTGGACGTCTTCGTCAAGGGTCCGGGTTCCGGTCGTGAGACCGCCATCCGTTCGCTGACCGCAGCCGGCCTCGAGGTCGGTTCGATCCAGGACGTCACCCCCAGCCCGCACAACGGTGTCCGCCCGCCCAAGCGCCGCCGCGTCTGAGCGCCCAGAGACTTCGCGAAAGGTAAGAGAGAGACATGGCCCGTTACACCGGACCCATCACCAAGAAGTCGCGCCGGCTCAAGACCGACCTCGTCGGCGGCGACAAGAACTTCGACACCCGTCCCTTCCCGCCCGGCCAGCACGGTCGTCGCCGGATCCAGGAGAAGGAATACCTCACCCAGCTGCAGGAGAAGCAGAAGGCTCGCTTCACCTACGGCGTCATGGAGAAGCAGTTCCGCCGGTACTACAAGGAGGCGGCCAACCGCCCCGGCAAGACCGGTGAGAACATCCTCACCATTCTGGAGTCGCGCCTGGACAACGTCGTCTACCGCGCCGGGCTCGCCCGGACCCGGCGACAGTCGCGTCAGCTCGTCACCCACGGCCACTTCCTGGTCAACGGCGTGCGGGTCGACGTGCCCAGCTACCGCGTCGAGCAGTACGACATCATCACGGTGCGCAAGCAGTCCGTCGAGACCCTCCCGCTGCAGCTGGCGCGCGAGACCTTCGGCGACCGTCCGACCCCGGCCTGGCTCCAGGTCGTCCCGGGCAGCCTGCAGATCCTGATCCACCAGCTCCCGGTCCGGGCCCAGATCGACACGGTCCTCACCGAGCAGCTCATCGTCGAGTTCTACTCCAAGAACTGATGCACCACCGGATGCCGTCCGCCCACCAGGGCGGCCGGCATCCGGGGTTCGGCCCGCACCACGGACAGAGGTGAGGCGGGCGCCGGGTCCTGGCACCCGGCATACACGAGGCGTCATATAGCGGTCGCCCGTGGGAAGGAAGAATCACCGTGCTCATCGCACAGCGCCCCATCCTCAGCGAGGACGTCGTCTCCGAGTCCCGGAGCCGTTTCGCCATCGAGCCCCTCGAGCCCGGCTTCGGCTACACGCTCGGCAACAGCCTGCGTCGCACCCTGCTCTCGAGCATCCCCGGCGCGGCCGTCACGAGCATCCGCGTCGACGGCGTGCTCCACGAGTTCTCCACCATCCCCGGTGTGAAGGAAGACCTCACCGAGATCATCCTCAACATCAAGGGCATCGTCGTCTCCTCCGAGCACGACGAGCCCGTCGTGATGTACCTGCGCAAGCAGGGTGCCGGCCCCGTCACCGCCGCCGACATCGCGCCCCCGGCCGGGGTGGAGATCCACAACACCGACCTGCACATCGCGACGCTCAACGACAAGGGCACCGTCGAGATGGAGCTCACCGTCGAGCGTGGCCGCGGCTACGTCTCGGCCAACCAGAACAAGTCAGGCGACCAGGAGATCGGCCGCATCCCGGTCGACTCCATCTACAGCCCGGTGCTCACCGTGACCTACAAGGTCGAGGCGACCCGTGTCGAGCAGCGCACCGACTTCGACCGCCTGATCGTCGACGTCGAGACCAAGAACTCGATGGCCCCGCGCGACGCGCTGGCCTCCGCTGGCAAGACCCTCGTCGAGCTCTTCGGCCTGGCCCGTGAGCTCAACGTCGAGGCCGAGGGCATCGACATGGGCCCCTCGCCGACCGACGCCGCGCTCGCCGCGGACCTGGCGCTGCCGATCGAGGACCTCGACCTCACGGTGCGGTCCTACAACTGCCTCAAGCGCGAGGGCATCCACACCGTGGGTGAGCTCGTGGGTCGCAGCGAGGCGGACCTGCTCGACATCCGCAACTTCGGTGCGAAGTCGATCGACGAGGTCAAGGCCAAGCTCGTCGGCATGGGCCTGGCCCTGAAGGACAGCCCCCCCGGGTTCGACCCCAGCCTCATCGCTGACCGTTACGACGACTTCACCTTCGGTGAGGGCGAGGACGACACCACGTACACCGAGGACGAGCAGCTCTGACGTCGCCTCCCGGCCCCTAACCAAGGAGAACAGCAATGCCCACCCCCACCAAGGGTCCCCGTCTCGGGGGCGGTCCCGCCCACCAGCGGCTCATCCTGGCGAACCTCGCGACCTCGCTCTTCGAGCACGACCGCATCACGACGACGGAGACCAAGGCCAAGCGCCTGCGTCCCCTCGCCGAGCGCCTCATCACCTTCGCCAAGCGCGGTGACCTGCACGCCCGTCGCCGGGTGATGACGGTCATCCGTGACAAGGGTGTCGTGCACCGTCTCTTCGTCGAGATCGGGCCCGACATGGCGGAGCGCCCCGGCGGCTACACCCGCATCACCAAGATCGCTCCCCGCAAGGGCGACAACGCGCCCATGGCGGTCATCGAGCTCGTCCGCGAGCCCGTCGCCAAGAAGGCCACCGTCAAGGAGGCCGAGGCGGCCACCAAACGTGCTGCCAAGGACGCGAAGAAGGCCGACACGAAGAAGGACGAGCCCAAGGTCGAGGAGGCCGTCGCGGCCGAGGAGACCACCGAGGTGACCGAGGCCGCTGCTGTGGCCGAGGTGCCCGCCGGTGCCGTCGTCGCAGCCGAGGACGGGTCGGGCCCGCAGGGCTACACCGTCAAGGGCAACGCCGACTCGGGCAAGTACCACGTCGAGGGCTCGCAGTGGTTCGAGCAGACCGTGGCCGAGTTCTGGTTCGAGGACGCTGCCGCTGCCGAGGCCGCTGGCTTCGAGCCGGCCGGCGGCGCGGCGAAGCAGCAGGTGCAGGACGAGGCCTGAGCCTCGCACTGACCGGTATCGCCGTGAACGGCCCCCTCCCGCACGCGGGAGGGGGCCGTTCCGCGTCGCGCGTCCGGGGCCAGCTCACGTGCACCATCGCGGCAGGCGGCAGGCGGGCAGGCGGGCAGGCGGGCAGGCGGG
>JBDTDY010000232.1:0-4636 GCA_039922835.1 Ornithinibacter sp. | reverse complement strand
CTCTGGTAGTCATCAGCGTGAAGAGGTCAACGAGACGACTGGCGGGTGACCGGGAACACGGGTGGCTTTCCCGGCCCAGATTGGGACAGGCTCGCGACCCTGTGCTTTAGTCGCAGGCGGGTCGCCTACCGTTGGCTGTGGTCGCGATCAGCGGCCGCGTCGGACTCGGCCGGCGACCTTGGCACCACCAGTCCCCGACAGCAAAGGATCAGCGCTGTGGCCAATCCTCGCCACAAGCGGGAAGCCCCTGCCCGCTCAGCATCGCCGTTCACGGTTCCGCGTGCCGTCCGGGTGTGCGCGCCGCTGGCAGCACTGGCGACAGCGTCGGCCGTGACGTGGGGGGTCGCTCAGGCGGTCCCTGCGCCCTCGGTGAACGTTCTCGTCGCTGATGCCCCGGCCCCGCTGGCAGCTAATGTCACCGCCTTGTTGCAGAACCGTGACGAGATCTCGTCCCGCTCGAGCGGCTCACGGGCCGCAACAGCGCGCGCCGTGACCACCATCTCGGTTCGCAGCGCCAACACCCAACGGGCGATCAAGCAGGCCCATGTCGAGAAGTGGACGACCACCGACCTCAACATCTGGACTGGCGTCGGTGACAACGCCACCCAGATCGGCGTGCTCGACCCTGCGACCAAGGTGCTGCTCACCGGCCGCTCGGTCAAGGGTCGAGACGAGATCGTCTACCAAGGCAAGTCGCGTTGGGTCACCAACGGCTACCTCGCTGATTCCAAGGACAAGGCTCAGCCGACCGGCGCAGCGGCCGGTCTTTCGATGGTGCCGTGCCCCGACGGCTCGGTGGAGTACCACCTCACTTCGGCCGCCGTCTACGTCTACCGCTCCGTGTGCCACGCCTTCCCGCAGATCACCACCTACGGCGGGTGGGCCAACCGCGGTGAGCACGCCTCCGGCAAGGCACTCGACATCATGACCAGTGACGCGTCCCTCGGGAACGCCATCGCCGCATTCCTGCAGGGTCACTCGGCCGAACTGAACCTCTACGACATCATCTTCCGCCAGCAGATCTGGACCCCCGAGCGAGCCTCCGAGGGCTGGCGCTCCATGCCTGATCGCGGTTCGGCCACCGCAAACCACTACGACCACGTTCACGTATCGGTGAACTGACCCGAACTCGGCAGGTTCGGCCAAACCCTGCCGGTGGCCGCGGTCCCGTGCACCTGGGCGGTCGGTCTTGCGAACACAACGCACACCGAACGCCCATTGCGAAGCCCAGGGCGCGCTCAGCCACTGGCGCAAAGTGTCCGATTGGTGTGCATTGTGTTCGCCATCGCTAGGGTCGCCGGGTGGACAGTTCGTACGACGCCAGTGCGCGCGAGCGCATCGTCGCCGAACCACCCAAGCGAGTCGATGCCCCGGTGCGGACGCCGTTCGAGCGGGACCGCGCACGCGTGGTGCATGCGGCTTCGACGCGGCGGTTGGCAGCCAAGACCCAGGTGCTCGGTCCGGGCACCAACGACTTCCTCCGCAACCGACTGACGCACTCGCTCGAGGTCGCCCAGGTAGCCCGGGACCTGGCACGAGCCTTGGGCACCGAGCCAGACCTGGCCGAGACGGCGGCCCTGGCCCATGACTTGGGCCATCCGCCGTTCGGGCACAACGGGGAGCGCGTTCTGGCTGAGTTGGTGGGTGTCGCCGGCGGATTTGAGGGGAATGCCCAGACCCTGCGGATCCTGACCCGGCTCGAAGCCAAGACCTTCGACGATCTCGGCCGCTCGGTGGGCCTGAACCTGACCCGGGCGACCCTGGATGCCTGCACCAAATATCCGTGGCAGAAGGAACCGTCCACCACCAAGTTCGGGGTCTACGCCGACGATCGTCCGGTCTTCGACTGGGTCAGGACCGGCGTCGAGGGCAACAGGCTCTGCCTGGAGGCCCAACTCATGGATCTGGCCGACGATGTGGCCTATTCGGTCCACGATGTCGAGGACGGCACCGTCGCGGGTCTGATCGACCTCGGGCGACTTGACCGCGAGGGTGTGTGGGACACCGTGCGCGGCTGGTATCTGCCTGACGCTAGCGACGACGAACTCACCGACACTCTGAACAACCTTTCCAGGGTCGACGGCTGGCCAATCAGGCCGTACGACGGATCGCGGCGTTCGCTGGCTGGTCTCAAGAACCTGACCAGCGACTTGATCGGGCGGTTCTGCGGCGCCGTACAGCAGGCGACGCTGAACGCTCAGGACCGACCGTTCGTGCGGCACCGCGCTGACCTCGTGGTGCCTGCGGAAACCAGGTTGGAGATCGGGTTGCTCACGGGGGTCGCGGCCCACTACGTGATGGCGACACCGGCACGACGAGCCCTGATGGAGCGCCAGCGGACGCTGATGTCCGAGTTGTTTGCAGCAGTTCTGGCCGGAGCCCCGGACACCTTGGAAAGGGCCTTCGCCGATGACTGGCGGGCAGCCACCGGCGACGACGGACGTTTCCGCGTGCTCAGCGACCAACTCGCCTCACTTACGGACGCGAGCGCCCTCGCCTGGCACGGCCGGCTGTGCGCACCCCATGAGTGGGCGTGAGGTCAGGACCGCTCGCCGGGTTCCACGCCGACCTCGGCGTCCGGGGCACTGTCCTCTGAACCACCCCGGACCATGTGCACGGCGGAGTCGGCGACGGCGGCCACCTTCTCCTTGACCACGGGTGCAGCAGCAGCGGCCGCTTCGGCCGCCTTGCTCGCCGCAGCCTGGACGCGGTCATCACCACGGACCTTCTCGTAGGTGGTGCGCAGTTGCTCATAGCGGGCGCGACCAGCGCGCGTACCCAGGACGTAACCGACACCAAGGCCGAGAACCAGCAGTAGCTTCTTCATGTCCTCCACCGTATCCCCTGGCCGTGTGGACCAAACCCCCGCCGAGGGTGGGCGTCAGTAGACTCCCCGACGTGGCTGGACGGATCCGTGAGGAGGACATCGCGGAAGTGCGCGAGAGGGCGCGCATCGACGACGTCGTTTCGGCCTATGTGACGCTGCGTAATGCCGGCGGTGGCTCCCTCAAGGGTCTGTGTCCCTTCCATGACGAGAAGACGGCGTCCTTCCACGTCACCCCCTCGCGCGGCTTTTGGCACTGCTTCGGCTGCAACGAGAGCGGCGACGCCATCGCCTTCCTGATGAAGATGGACGGCTTGGTCTTCAGCGAGGCCGTGGAGCGGCTGGCCGAGAAATACGGAGTCCCGCTGCGACGCGAGGAGTCCGGAGGTCCAGACGACCGCCCCAAGGGTCCGCGCAGAGCCCGTTTGATCGAGGCGAACGCGGCCGCCCAGGAGTTCTATGCCGAGCAGCTCGCCAGCCCCGACGCGCTGGCTGCCCGCACGTTCCTGTCCGAGCGCAAGCTGGACCAGGCCAGCGCCGAGCATTTCGGCCTCGGTTTCGCCCCGCGTGGCGGCGAGGCGTTGCTGCAGCATCTGCGCGGTCGACGCTTCAGCGACGAGGAACTCGTCGCGGCCGGGCTCACCGCGATCGGCAGGTCGGCCTACGACCGGTTTCGGGGACGCCTCCTCTGGCCAATCCGTGAGGCTTCCGGCGACACGATCGGCTTTGGCGCCAGGCGCCTGTACGACGACGACCGGGTGGAGGCCAAATATCTCAACACCCCAGAGACCACGCTCTACAAGAAGAGTCAGGTGCTCTACGGAATCGACCTCGCCCGCAAGGACATGGCTCGCACCAGCCAGGCCGTCGTGGTCGAGGGCTACACCGACGTGATGGCCTGCCATCTCGCTGGGGTGACGACAGCCGTCGCGTCCTGCGGCACCGCCTTCGGTGAGGACCACGGCCGGATCCTGCGGCGATTCCTGCGCGATCACGACGAGTTCCGCGGCGAAGTGATCTTCACCTTCGACGGTGACGCCGCGGGTCAGAAGGCTGCCCTCAAACAGTTCGAGGGCGATCAGAAGTTCGCCGGACAGACTTATGTAGCCGTCGATCCCAACGGTCTGGACCCCTGCGACGTACGCATCCAACACGGCGACGCGGCTGTGCGAGAACTCGTGGCCCGCCGGGTGCCGCTCTATCGCTTCGTCCTCGAGAACGTCGCTCGGACCCATGACTTGGACCGGGCCGACGGGCGCGTCGATGCCCTACGTGAAGGGGCTCGGCTCGTGTCCTCGGTGCGTGACCGGGCCAAGGTTGAGGCCTTCGTCCGCGAGCTCGCTGGCATGATCGGCGTCGACATCGAGGAGGCGCGTGCCGAGGTGAGACGGGCAGGCAACCGTCGTGCCCCTGGTCAGGCTGGAGCGACGGCCACAGCCTCCACCGCCCGCCCGTCGGGGCCTGACCCACGCGACCCGAAGTTCGCGGTCGAACGCGACGTCCTCAAGCTCGTGCTCCAGCATCCCGACGTGATCGGCCGCTCGACCGCCGAGGTGGGTCTGGAGGACTTCACCCATCCAACCTGCCGCGAGGTCTGGGCGACGATCATCAGAGCTGGCGGCCCGTCGTCGGCCACCGGTGCCTGGAGTTCGACCTTGCGTAACCTCACCCAGGATCCGCTGGCTGAATCGGCCATCGGTGCTCTCTCGGTCGAGCCGATCCGCACGTCCAAGCCGGTGGACGCGAACTATGTCGCCGCCAACGTCGCCCGCCTCCAAGAACTCACCACCATGCGCCGGATCGGTGAGGTGA
>JBDTDY010000231.1:0-4379 GCA_039922835.1 Ornithinibacter sp. | reverse complement strand
CGGCGGTGCCGAGGTCACTGGAAAGAAGCATCCGGTCACCTTCAGGTGCCTCATCAGCGCTTCCTGCAGCACGAGGAACCAGCAGGTCCCCTCCCGAGCGCTCGAACTCGAAGAGGCCGCCCGCCTGGTCGTCCACGGTGACGGCAAGGGCGAGGCGGAGCCGCTCCTCTTCCCATCGCGCGCCCGCCAACTTGACGTGGAAAGTCATCTGGGTGCGCTGGCGCTGCAGGCTCTCGAATCCCTCGCGGTCCGCCGAGCGCAGTGCCTTGACCCGCGTCCTCTTGAGCACGGGCAGGTGCTGGTCCAATGCGGGCGGAAACTGTTCCACGACATAGTCATGAACAGCGTCGAAGAGCTGCCGGCGGGCTTCCTCCGAACGCTTGAGGTACCCGGTCGCCGGAATCCTCGAGAAGGCCTGCATCATCGCGACGACGCGGATCCTGTCCAGCAGTGGTCCCGGCCCCGCTGTCCGCTCCGCCACACGGACGACGTCGGTGTAGTACGCCCAATAGGTGTGGGCCTCGGAGGCGGCTTCGGAGTTGTTCGAGCCGTCGCTGCGATGGATCCACTTGTAGCAGGGGTAATCGGCAACCACCGAGATCACGCGAGCGTGGGGAAGCACCTGCGAGCTGAAGTTGTGGTCCTCAAGGCGCACCGGTCCTTCTGGGAACCGCGCGCCGCAGTCCTGGAGAAATTGTCTCCGGTACATCTTGTGCACCGTTCTCGAGCCGAGGACATCCCCCAGCGGGTCTGCGACTGCCAGCGTCCGGTGCGCCAGGCTCCAGTAGGGCGTCGTCCGTCCGACCCGGACGAGCTTTGGGTAGACGATGTCAGATCCGTTTGCGTGCCCCAAGGTGTACATCCGCTCGAGTGCCTCGGGCAGGAACTCATCGTCATGGTCGGCGAAGAAGACGTAGTCGCCGGTGGCCAGGTCGGTTCCGACGTTGCGAGGGCGGCCCGGCCAACCGGAGTTGGGAATCCTCGTCACCGACCAGGTCGGGTTGGTCGCCACGACGTCAGCCAGTCGCTCGCCGGTGCCGTCCGTGGAGCCGTCGTCGATGAAGAGCACTTCGAACTCGTCCGCCGCAAGGCTCTGTGCCCCCAGGCTGTCGATCAACCGGTCGATGTTGGTGCCGGGGTTGTACACGGCCACGATCACGCTGA
Organism: Ornithinibacter sp.; assembly: GCA_039922835.1. Taxonomy (GTDB): domain Bacteria; phylum Actinomycetota; class Actinomycetes; order Actinomycetales; family Dermatophilaceae; genus Fodinibacter. Next base: position 3,215 of record JBDTDY010000231.1, on the reverse strand, counting down.
CCTTCGGGTTCACTGCTTCCTCCACATCAGGACTGGACGGCTGGCCGACACGACGAAGACTCAACCTAACGCGCAGCGTGGCACATCCAGCCAAGGCGACAGCGGCGGTGAGTGGGCCGTCATCCTCAGGACGCCCCGACCCGGCCGAGCCACACGCGCGTCGGCAGGCGATCGGTGCCGCGCGGCGGCGCCTCGAGCGCGTGCTGGTCCTCCCGCACGACGATGTCGGCGATCGACCGGGCCGGCACGCCGAGCTCGTCGAGCGCCTTCGTGGAGTCGGCCGCGAGCAGCACGAGCCGACCCCCGGTGCTGGTGACCGCGGTATCCACCCTCTCGACCAGGGCCGCGAGCGCAACGGGGTCCTTGCGCACGCTCGTGACGACCGCCAGGGTCGGGATCCGGCACATGCCACGAACGACCTGGGACCATTCGTTGGCAGCGCGGGAGTCCACCATCAGCACCATGTCGCCGGGTCGGAGCGCGACGCAGACCGCCTCGGCCACCCCGAGCGAGCCCCGCTCGATCCGCTCGGAGCGGTGCGGCCACGTCGCCAGCACTGCCGGCAGCGCGACCGAGACGACGAGGAGCCCCGCGAGGGCCTGGCCCAGCCACGGGCGAGCCTGCGGGCGCCCCCTGGCAGCGAGCCACGCCGCGGCGACCAGGTCGAGCACGATCACGAGCGGTAGGGCGACGAGCAACCGCCGATCGGCCCACGGGTGGTCCGGGGTGATGCCCGGCCGCAGCAGGGTGAGCAACGTGGAGCCGCTCGCGACGACGAGCGCGGGCAGGCACGCGGGCAGCTCCCCCGCGCTCACGCGCCGGGTGGCGTATCTGAGCGCCGCAGCGAGCACGACGAGGGCGACCACCAACGCGATGGGCCCGACATACCAGGACAGCCAGTTCACGGTGTCTTCGGCGTAGGTGCGCCCGCCGTCGACGGTCAGGCCAGACCGTCGCTGCATCCCCGCGACATACACGGCACCCGGGTCGTTGGGGTCCTGCCGGGTGACCTGCCACAAGGGGCGGCCAGCCAGGTAGACACCCACCAGGACCGTCACTGCGGCAACGGCATTCGGCAACCGGGCCAACACCCCCTCGGGCAGGCGCCGGCCCCGCCGCCACAGCACCAGCGCCCCCCAAGACAGCGCGGAGACGAGCAGCGCGAGCGCCACCAACGGGACCAGGCTCCGCGCGATGTCGCCGAGGTAGCGGTAGGACAGCACCAGCGCGGCGACGGCGGCCGCCGTGAGTGAGGCCCCCAGACCGATGGCCAGCGGGCGCACCCAGGGACGCCGCAGCCCGGCCCCGAGGGCGAGCACCGGGAGCAGCAGCACCGCCTCGCGCAGGGCATCGACGCGCACGAAGCCGGTGCCGCCGATGAGCACGCCCGCCACCGCGGCGAGACGCACCAGCACCGCATCGTGGGCGGCACCGCCTCGAGCACCACCGCCTCGAGCACCACCGTCCTCGCCAGCAACAACCAGGGCGCCACCGTCTCGGGCACCAACCGCCGCGCCGCTCGTCGGGCCCGCACCGCGCTCCCAGCCGACCATCAAGGTGAGCGCAAGGAAACCGCCTGCCAGGGTGAGCACCGCGAGCGGTTCGGAGTAGGTCGCCCGCGCCGTGTGGAGCACCGGGAAGAGCAGGCCCGTCAAGCCGGCGGCGACTGCCCCCCACCAGGGTCCGACCACCCGCATCACGAGCACCCCGAGGGCGAGCAGCGAAAGGCCCATCGCGAGCGCCGGCAGGAGCATCGCCCCGACCCCGCCCGCGAGCCACCACCCGAACGAGTAGACCACTGCGGGCCCGATGACGAACTGCGGCTGCACCGAGGGGGATTCGCTCGAGCCCACCGCGTAGAACGCGGGGCTTCCCCACGTGATCGCGTCATCGCCGAGCACGGCCTGGCCCCCGACGTCGGCCGGATCGATCGACACGACACGATGACCGGTCTGGGCCAGGCTCACCGCCGCCTGGAAGTTGCTCGCCGCATCACGCCGGACGAACACCTGCTCGGAGTGCTTCGCACCGGCCCACACGGTGAACGCCGCGACGACCACCACGAGCGCCGCCGCTGGTGCTGCCGAGGTGCGCACCGCCGGGATGCCGCGAACGCACCACGCGCTGACCGCGACCAGGATGAGCGCCACCGGCCACGCGGCATACGGCGTCCACCAGCCCAGCCCGGAGAGCAGTGCCCCCGCAGCAGAGACGAGCACGACCCACAGGGCCGCTCCGAGGGAGAGCGCCGGGAGCAGGCGGGAGGTCCTCACGACCCCAGGCTGGCGATGTGCTCGATGATGCCGGTGGTCGACACCGACGGGGTGCGCGGCAGGTAGACGACCTCGCAGACGTCGGAGACCCAGTCGAACTTGCCGGTCCAGTCATCGCCCATCACCAGCACGTCGGCGCCGCGCTCCACGATGTAGTCACGCTTCTGCTCCAGGGACTCCTCGACGAAGACCTCGTCCACGCAGCGCAGGCTGGCGACGATCTCCATCCGCTCGTCCTGGCTGTAGACCGGCGCGCGGCCCTTCTTCGAGATGTTCAGGGCGTCGGCCGAGACGCCGACCACGAGACGGTCGCCCAGCTCGGCAGCGCGCTGCAGCACCCGGATGTGTCCGACGTGGAACACGTCGAAGGTGCCGAAGGTGATCACGGTGCGCTGCGTCATGCGCAGGAGCCTAGTGGCCGAAAGCCCACGAGCCCGCGTTGCTAGGGTCGCCACGGTGAGCACCCCGGCGCGCTTCTCCTCGGCCCAGTCCCCCTCCGCCCTGCTGACCGCGCTCGTCGCCTCGGACCCCGGGCGGCCGCGCATCACCGTCTACGACGACACCGACTCCCCCACCCGCGGAGAGCGCATCGAGCTGTCTGCGCGGGTGCTCGCCAACTGGGTCGCCAAGGCCGCGAACCTGCTGCAGGAGGAGCTCGACGCCGCACCGGGGAGCGTGGTGCGTCTCGACCTCCCCCCGCACTGGCGCACGCTCTACTGGGCGTTCGCCGTCTGGTCGGTCGGGGCCTGTGTGGAGGTGGGCCCGGATGCCGGTACCGGGCCGGGCGCTGCAGCCGAGCCGGACGTGCTGGTCACCGACGACGCGCAGGCCGCAGCCGACACAGCAGCCGAGCACGTCGTGCTCGTCACCCTGGCCGGGCTGGCCCGGTCGGCGAGCTCGCCCGTCCCGGCGGGGGCCGTGGACGAGGCGCGCGACCTCGCG
>JBDTDY010000230.1:0-4916 GCA_039922835.1 Ornithinibacter sp. | reverse complement strand
CGTCGACGCCCGGCCCCTACACGTTCATCCTCCCCGCGACCCACGAGGTGCCGCGCAGGCTGCTGCACCCGAAGAAGAAGACGGTCGGGGTGCGCATCCCCGAGCACCCGGTGGTGCGAGCACTGCTCGCAGAGCTGGGCGAGCCGCTGCTCTCCTCGACGCTCATCCTTCCGGGGGAGTCCGCTCCGATGACTGACGGGTGGGAGGTCAAGGAGACCCTGGACCACGTCGTCGACGTGGTGATCGACTCGGGGGAGTGCGGCACCGAACCGACCACCGTCATCGACTTCTCGAGCGGCATCGCCGAGGTCGTCCGCGCGGGCGCGGGCGACCCGTCGCGGTTCGAGTAGTCCTTCAGCCCGACTCGGGGGTGGCGCTGCGCAGCTCGGACAGGACGCGTTCGTCGATGCCACCAGCGGTCTGCCGGTTCTCCAGGTTGACGGCGCTCATCCACGCCGTGAGCTCGACCTCGGTGTCGGCCCCTCGGTGGCCCAGCACGCCCAACCGGGTTGCGACCTCCTCCCGAAGCAGACCGGTGAGTGCACTGACACCCTCCGGCTCACCGAAATAGAGCGTGGAAAGCTCGTGGATGCGCGCCAGCTCCGACGGGGCCTGAGGGTGGTCGTCGACGCGAAGGTCCGCCAGCACCCCGCACCCGTCGTAGCCCGCGCCGGGTGAGCGGGCGAGGATGGCCGCACTCTGCCGTCCGCGAGAATCCCCGCCCGCCGCGTCCCCGGCCAGGAGCACGGCGACCAGCCGGGTGTCGAGGCGCTGACCGGCGGTGTCCAGCCAGGTGCGTTCCATCGCCGTGACCACCTCGGGGCCAGTGAGGATGTTCCCCTGGATGGCGTATGCCGTGTGGTGGTCGCCCGCGGCCACCCCGCCGCACCACGGGAAGCAGTCCGCCCCGGTGAAGGTGGCGGCGCCTTCCGTTCCGACGACGCCGACCTGGCGCTCAGCCCGCCCCTCGTCGGCGGCGGTCGCGCCAGCCAGGGCCGCCTCGGCACTCGTGCCGCCTGCCAGCGCGGTGAGCAGCTCGTCGAGGTAGGCCACCCGCGCCAGGGACTGCGTGGCCGCCGCCCCGACGCCGGTCCGCACCGCGGGCACCACCGCCCCGACCGCCAGGAACTTGCTGGCGACGGCGACACCCCAGGCATCGCCGTCCCGGGCCACGATCGAGAACGTCATGGCGTGAGCGTAGGCGCAGGCTCGCAGTCCCTCAGCGCTGGAGGAGGACCATCACCTCCTGGTGCGTCGTCTGCGGGAACATGTCGAAGAGCCGCGCCTCGCTCGCGTGCCACGTCGGCATCGCGACGAGGTCACGCCTGAGGGACTCGATGTTGCAGCTGGAGTAGATGAGGTGGGTCGCGGTGCTCGAGTCGAGCCAAGCAGCGAGGCGCTCACCGATGCCCCGTCGTGGGGGGTTGACCACCACGAGGTCGGGCTGCGGCCCCGGCGGGAGGTCGCGGGTGACATCTCCCACGATGAACTCCACTGTGCCAGAGCCGTGTTGGCTGGACGTGAGGTGATGGGAGGCGCGCGCTGCATCGATGGCTTCCTCCGACGTCTCGACCCCGATGACCCGGCGGTGATCGGTTGCCAGGTGAAGAGCGAATCCGCCCACCCCGCAGTAGAGGTCCCACACCGTGCGCGCATGGGCCGTGTCCGCCCACGTGACTGCCTGCCGGTAGAGGTCCGCCGCGACCGCCGTGTTGGTCTGGAAGAACGCACGGGGCCCGAGCAGCAGGGTCACTTCACCCACCGGCATCCGCATCAGCACCTGCTCCGTCAGGGCCACCTCGATGTCTCCCTCGAGCACGGCCTTGTGCTCCGGCAGGATGTTGGCCGTCACGACCCGAGCGGTCGGCACCGACGTCAGCAGGGCGGGCAGCGCACGACGGAGCAGGTCCACGGACTCTCGGGAACGCACGACGAAGCGCACCAACTGCTCACCGGCGGGGGAGTGGGTCACGATGACGTGCTTGAGCTCGCCCTGCCGTGCGGGCACGTCGTAGGGCTCGATGCCGAGGTCGGAGACGAAGCGGTGGAGGGGGTCGAAGGTGGCAGCCAGGCCCGGCTCGTAGAGACCGCACCCCCGCAGGTCGACGCCCCTCCCGCGGTCGTCGAGGATGCCGAAGGTCGGCTGCCCGGCGCGCCCGGCGACCACGAGCTTCGCCTTGTTGCGGTAGTGCGACTCCGCACTCGCACACGGCTCCAGCCAGGTGAGTCCGGGCGCGGCGTCGGCGAGGCGGTCAGCGGACAGCGCCGCCTTGTTTGCGAGCTGCCCGGCATACGGTGTGCCCATCAGGGTGCACGAACGGCAGCGGCCGGCGTCGAAGAAGTCGCACTGCATGATGGGCACAGGGTATGCCGCAGCTGTCGGTGGTCGGCGCTAGCGTCGTGGCTCAGGGAGCACGCCGCTCCCGGGTGCGGACCATGCCCCTCGAAGACCGTGGCCCGCGCAGACCACGACCAGGAGCGACCCATGACCACGTTGACCGACAGACCCAACACCGCGCTCGTCGTCATCGACGTGCAGAACGGCGTGGTGACCGGAGCCCACCAGCGAGACGAGGTGGTCGGGCGGATCGCCGGCCTGGTCGACCGGGCTCGAGCCGAGTCGGTGCCCGTGGTGTGGGTGCAGCACTCCAGCGACGAGCTCGTCCGCGGAGAGCCGACGTGGGAGCTCGTGCCAGAGCTCTCACCGGCGGAGGGCGAGCCGGTGGTGCACAAGACCTACGGCGACTCCTTCGAGGACACCGAGCTCGAGGTGGTCCTGGCCGCGCGGGGAGTGGGGCGGCTGGTCGTGACGGGGGCGCAGACCGATGCGTGCGTGCGCTCCACCCTGCACGGGGCGTTCGCTCGCGGATACGACGCGACGCTCGTCTCGGACGCCCACACCACCGAGGACCTCAGCCAGTGGGGCGCGCCGACCCCTGACCTCGTCATCGCGCACACCAATCTCTACTGGTCCTGGCAGAGCGCTCCCGGACGCACGGCCGGCACGGTCGAGGCAGCCGAGGTCGACTTCGCGGCACCAGCCGGCAGCTCAGCCTGACGGGCAGGGCCTCGCGAGCACAGCCTCGCGAGCACGGGGCCGTGGAAGGCCCGCGCGAGCTCGGCGTAGCCCGCGTCGTTGGGGTGGAACCAGTCCGCTGCGAGTCGGCCGCGCCACGAGTCGGGTCCGTCGGTGCGCAGGTCCACCACGTCGATGGCCCCTGCCGCTGCTGCCCGCTCGATGTGCCGGTTGGCGTCCCGGGCAGCAGCGCGAGGCTGGGGGAGGGTCGCCACGATGGCTCCGCGGGGGAGCCGTGACACGAGATCCGCGAACGCGTCCGGCAGTCCCTCGCTGTAGCCCTTGGCGAAGAGGTCGTTGGAGCCGATGAGCACGGTGACGAGGTCGGCGCGCGGCCCCGGCCCTGAGTCGTCCTCGGACTGGGGCAGGGCGTCCAGGGCGGGCAGTTGTTGGGTGATGACGTCGGGCACGCGCGCCCCTGATGCCGAGAGGTTCACGACGGTGAGCGGGTGGCCCTGGGCGCGCAGGCGCGAGGCGAGCTGGCCGACCCATCCGGTGTCCCAGGCCGTCGCGCCGATGCCCTGCGACATGGAGTCGCCGAGCACGACCCATCGTGGTCCCGGCGCACGCACGGCGTCACGGTTGTGGGCTGCCCAGGCCGTGGCGTAGGGCTCGACCTGCGCGTTGACCGCCCGGATGCCGGGGTGCACCCGACCCGCCAGGTGAAGCAGCCGCCCCGGTGGTCGTCCGGTGCGGTTGGCGTAGTCGAAGAACGCCGAGGGATGTTCTGTCACGTCGGACGAACGACTCGACGGGTCCGCGGCATTCCCGGTGGGAGGCTTCATCGTCGTGGGCTTCATCGTCGTGGGCCGCAGCGTCATGCGGCGAGCTGTGTCGAGTGGGCCAAGGCCTCGATCAGGGCCAGCCGCCAGCTGCGCCGGATGCGTCGACCGGCATGGCCCCCGCAGGGGCAGTCCCACTCCCAGGAACCACTCGTGTCCCGGAGCACCCTGGGGTGGTGGTGGGAGAGGTCGCGCCGTGATCGATGACGATCGGAGCCTCGGCGGGTCCCGGCTGGAACGGGTGCCGGAGACTTCTCCGGTCGTTGCTGGCTCGCACTGCTCATGGTGGACTCCTCGGGGGTCAGGCAGTGGTTCGGCGCCGCCGCCCGATCGGTTTGCTCCGCGCCGCCCCCAGACACGGGCAGGGTGAACAGGCCGCTCTGGACGATCAGGCGCGGTAGATGTCCCCGCGGTGGCCGATGGCAAGGACGGTCACCGTTCGGGCCTGATCGTCGATGCGGTACAGGACGCGATAGGTGCCTCGTCGCGCGCTGTGCCGGTCTGCCAAGGGTGGGCGGAGTTCCTTCCCGACGCGGTGGGGGTTCTCGAGCAACGGTCCGGTGATGAACTCGAACGCGGCGGTGGCGACCGCTTCGGGCAGGTCCTCGGTGAGGTGCCGGTGAGCCGAGGACACGATGAGCAACTGGTAATGCGGATCGTTCACGCGGAGGTCCGGCGTGAACGCATCGCCGTCTCGAGATCGTCCTGGGTCTCCACACGGCCGGCCGCCAGGTCGGCCTCGGCGGCGGCGAGCTGCGTCATCAGGTCCGCATCCCCCAGGACGGCAATGGTCTCTTCGAGCACCGCTAGATCATCTGGGGCGAGCATGACGGCTGAAGGCTGACCGTGCACGGTGACAGTGACCCGCTCGTGGTGCTTGCTCACTCTGCTGACTACCTCGGAGAGATGTGCCTTGGCTTCGGCCAGTGGAATGCTCGTCATGGTTACAAGTATGACCACAACGCTCGGGGGACGTCCAGCGATGCAACGTCACCGGTCGCCCCAGGTCCGGTTGGACAGGTCAGGACCGTGGCCATCCAGGGGAGGGGAGCGGCAGG
>JBDTDY010000229.1:0-4653 GCA_039922835.1 Ornithinibacter sp. | reverse complement strand
CTCGCGCTCATCGAGCACTACGAGCCCTCGCGTCGAGGCGTCTACGGCGGCGTCGTCGGCTACCTCGACTTCCACGGCGACCTCGACATGGCCATCGCCATCCGCACCGCCGTCGTCAAGGACGGGGTGGCGCACGTGCAGGCCGGAGCCGGCATCGTGGCCGACTCCGTGCCGCGCTCGGAGTTCGAGGAGTGCGTCGCCAAGGCGGCCGCAGCGCTGCGAGCGGTCGCGACGGCCGGTGCGATGCGGACCGTGACGTGAACCGCCTCTCGCACAAGGGCTCGGTCGCGGTGCTCGCCGTCCTCGGCGCAGCCGGGCTCCTCATCAGCGGTTTTCGCCCGTGGGTCACCGGCGCTGTCAACGACGCAGTGCTCGGGGCGTCGACGATCAGTGCCACCGGGGCCGAGGTCGCGCCGGGGCTCTCGGCTGTCGCCCTCGCGGTGGCTGCGGCAGCGATCGCGGTGATCGCCGCGGGCCGAATCGCCCGGGTCGTCGCGACGATCGGGTATGCCGCGTGCCTGCTGCTGGCAGCCGGCCTCACCGTGCGCGTGCTGGTGGACCCCTCGGGAGCGCTGGGCCCCGTCGCGGCCTCACGGGTGGGACGCACCGGCTCGGTCGCGACCGTCGCCCACCCCACCGTGTGGCCATGGGTCGCGGCCCTCGCCATCGTGGTGGGTGCCCTGGGCCTGGTGGGTGCCCTGGTCGGACGGAGACGGTGGGCCGGCCCGACGTCCCGCTACGAGGTGCCGCGACCGCAGGACGGCCACGTCGCCGGAGCGCGGGGGGAGCGGGTGGGCAGCGACTGGGACGAGCTGTCCGCCGGCCGCGATCCCACCGATGAGGGCGCCGGCACCGCGACCTGACACAATCGAGCCCAGGACACGGGGCCGCACGGCCCGCATCACGAGAGGTGAGCAGATGAGCGAGCACGACGACCACGGCCACAGCGTCGCGGCGTGGACGACGGTGGGCATCCTCATCGTCGCGTCGGCGATCATGTCGCTGGCCGTCCTCTTCCCCAACCTCTGGCTCTTCATCGGTGGGGCGGCGGTCGGTGTCGTCGGACTCATCGCGGGCAAGGTGCTGTCGATGGCCGGCTACGGTGCGGCGCAGCGCGACACCAAGCTCGACCCCTCCATCCACTGAGCCGGGAAGACCCAGTGACCACGGTTCTGGACACCATCATCGCCGGTGTGCGCGAGGACCTGGCTGTCCGCAGGGCGCTGGTGAGCGACGCGGACGTGAAGTCCGCGGTGGCGACTGCCCCGGCAGCCATCGACGCCGAGTCCCTGTTGCGGCGCCCCGGCCTCTCGCTCATCGCGGAGGTCAAGCGGGCGAGCCCCAGCAGGGGTGCCCTCGCCGACATCCCCGACCCCGCCGACCTGGCCATGTCCTACGCCGCGGGTGGCGCGACCGCCATCTCGGTGCTGACCGAGAAGCGTCGGTTCGCAGGGAGCCTTGAGGACCTCGACATGGTGCGGGCCTCGGTGGGAGTCCCGGTGCTGCGCAAGGACTTCATGGTCACCGATTACCAGATCTGGGAGTCGCGGGCCCACGGAGCCGACCTCATCCTGCTCATCGTGGCAGCCCTGGACGATGCGCAGCTCGCGGCGATGCTCGCGCGCACCGGAGAGCTCGGTATGACCGCCTTGGTCGAGGTCCACGACGAGGTCGAGACCCAGCGGGCCGTCGACGCGGGGGCCACCGTCATCGGGGTCAACGCACGAGACCTGAAGACCCTGGCCGTGCACCCGGACACGTTCTCCCGGCTGAGGCCGCTCATCCCCTCGGGGTGCGTGACGGTTGCGGAGTCGGGCATCACCGGTCCGGCCGACGCGGCCGCATACGCGCAGCAGGGTGCCGACGCCGTGCTGGTGGGTGAGTCGCTCGTGCGCACCGGGGACCCGCGCGCCGCAGCCGCGGCGATCGTCGCCAGCACCATGGTGGGAGACCGCTCATGACCGTCGCACAGGACCAGCCCCCGGTCGAGGGAGACCTGGTGCCGCAGCCCCTGCCGCGTCCGGGTCGCTTCGGCCAGTTCGGCGGACGCTACGTGCCGGAGGCGCTCGTGCCGGCCCTGGAGCAGCTCGACGAGGCTCGTCAGAAGGCTGCCGTCGACCCCGAGTTCCAGCACGAGCTGGCGGAGCTGCACCGCACCTACACCGGTCGACCGAGCATCATCACCGAGGTGCCTCGATTCGCGGCCCATTGCGGGGGTGCTCGCGTCATCCTCAAGCGTGAGGACCTCAACCACACCGGGTCGCACAAGATCAACAACGTGCTGGGGCAGGCGCTGCTCACCAAGCGGATGGGCAAGACGCGGGTCATCGCCGAGACCGGCGCGGGCCAGCACGGTGTGGCCACGGCGACCGCGGCAGCCCTGATGGGCTTGGAGTGCACCGTCTACATGGGCAAGGTCGACACCGAGCGGCAGGCCCTCAACGTCGCTCGGATGCGCATCCTGGGGGCGGAGGTGGTCGCGGTCGAGCACGGCAGCGCCACGCTCAAGGACGCCATCAACGAGGCACTGCGCGACTGGGTCACGAACGTCGAGACCACCCACTACGCGATCGGCACCGTCACCGGGCCGCACCCGTTCCCGGAGATGGTGCGTGACTTCCACGCGATCATCGGCGAGGAGGCCCGCGGGCAGGTGCTCGAGCTGACCGGCCGGCTCCCCGACGCGGTCATCGCCTGCGTCGGCGGCGGTTCCAACGCCATGGGCATCTTCCACCGTTTCGTCGGGGATGCCGGGGTGCGGCTCATCGGCATCGAGGCCGGTGGCGAGGGCGTGGAGTCCGGGCGTCACGCGGCCCGCTTCGCCTCCTCGGCCACGCCCGGGGTGCTCCACGGCGCGATGAGCTACCTCATGCAGGACGAGGACGGCCAGACGATGGAGTCGCACTCCATCTCTGCCGGCCTGGACTATCCGAGCGTCGGTCCGGAGCACGCCCACCTGCGTGACAGTGGGCGTGCAGAATACCGCTACGCCACCGACGACGCCGTGATGGAGGCCTTCCGGCTGCTCTCGCGCACGGAGGGCATCATCCCGGCGATCGAGTCAGCCCACGCGCTCGTGGGCACGATGGAGGTCGGCCGCGAGCTCGGCCCCGACGCCCTCCTGCTGGTCAACCTCTCCGGTCGGGGCGACAAGGACATGGAGACCGCAGCCCGCTGGTTCGGTCTCATCGGGGGGACCGCGTGACCACCGGAACGCGCGGGGTCGAGGAGGTCCTCGCGCAGTGCCGCGCCGAGGGTCGCGCGGCCCTCATCTGCTACCTGCCGGTCGGGTTCCCCACCGTGGAGGGTTCGATCCAGGCGATGCGGGTGCTCGTCGAGGCCGGCTGCGACATCGTCGAGGTGGGCGTGCCCTACAGCGACCCGCTCATGGACGGACCGCTCATCCAGGAGGCGGTGGCGACGGCACTCGCCGGAGGCTCTCGCGTCGACGACGTCTTCAAGGCCACGGCAGCAGTCCGAGAGGCCGGAGCACCACCGCTGGTGATGACCTACTGGAACCTCGTGCTGCGTCGTGGGGTCGAGCGCTTCGCCGCCGACCTCGCCGCTGCCGGTGGGGCAGGTCTGATCACCCCCGACCTCATCCCTGACGAGGCAGCAGAATGGCTCGAGGCGAGTGAGGACCATGGCCTGGACCGGGTCTTCCTCGTCGCTCCGTCCTCCACCCCAGACCGGTTGGCCACGGCCACGGGTGCGTGCCGAGGCTTCGTCTACGCGGCCTCCACGATGGGGGTCACCGGCACGCGCAGCAGCGTCGGCTCCGACGCCCGCGGGCTCGTCGAGCGGGTGCGCGAGGTCACCGACCTCCCCGTGTGCGTGGGGCTGGGTGTCTCCACCAGGGAGCAGGCCGCCGAGCTGGCCGCCTACGCCGACGGTGTCATCGTGGGGTCCGCCCTCGTGCGCGCGCTCAGTGGGCCCGGGGAACTCCCGCAGCGGCTCGAGGCGTTGCGTGAGGTGACCGAGGACCTCGCACGAGGAGTCAGGGAGGGGAGATCGTGAGCGCCACGACCCAGCAGGGAACCAATGACGTCGGGGCCCGCCTCGATCGTTCCGAGCGCATCAAGGACGTCGTCGGCCTCGTGGCCCGCCTCTTCCTCGGCATCGTCCTCATCTGGGCAGGTGCGGCGAAGATCGGCCACCCCCTCACCTCCCAGCGGGCCGTTCAGGCCTACGAGATCCTCCCTGACGCCATCGCGAACCCGGTGGGCCTCGCGCTGCCCTTCGTCGAGGTCGTGCTCGGGGTGCTCCTCGTGCTGGGATTGTTCACCCGGATCACGGCGGCTGTCGGCACCGTGCTCATGGTGGCCTTCATCATCGGCATCGCGCAGGCCTGGGCCCGCGGCCTCACCATCGACTGCGGGTGCTTCGGGGGCGGTGGCCAGATCGGGGTCAACGACACGAAGTACCCTCAGGAGATCGCCCGAGACGCCAGCTTCGCCCTCGCCGGTGCCTGGCTCTGGCGGCGGCCCCAGTCGTTGGCGTCCCTCGACCGCCTGCTCTTCGGACACTGACCCACACCTCAAGGAGACCACCCACACCATGGCCAAGAACTCGACCAAGGCGTCCGGCAACGCGCGCCAGGCCAAGATCCAGGCAGCCCAGAAGGCCTCCGGCACGGGAGTCAACAAGATCCTC
>JBDTDY010000228.1:0-4031 GCA_039922835.1 Ornithinibacter sp. | reverse complement strand
AGAAGGCGGACCCCACGGGCTGACGGGACGCGGCCCGTGGGGTCCGTCCAGCGGCTGGCGCCGCCGTGATCAGTGCGCGAAGTGCCGGGTGCCGGTGAAATACATCGTCACACCAGCGGACTGCGCGGCCGCGATGACCTCCGCGTCGCGCATCGACCCGCCGGGGGCCACCACCGCCAGCACCCCGGCGTCGAGGAGCACCTGGAGGCCGTCGGCGAAGGGGAAGAACGCGTCGGATGCCGCGACGGCGCCGCGGGCGCGCTCCTCACCCGCTCGCGTCACTGCGAGGTGGCAGGCGTCGACGCGGTTGACCTGCCCCATGCCGATGCCGACCGAGGCGCCACCACGGGCGAGCAGGATCGCGTTGGACTTCACGGCGCGCACCGAGCGCCAGGCGAACTGGAGGTCGGCGAGCGTCGCGTCGTCGGCGGGGTCGCCCGCCACGAGCCGCCAGTGCTCGAAGTCGTCGCCACCAGTGGGCACGCCATCCTCGCCCTGCACGACGGCGTCCACGGCATCCTTCTGCTGCATGAGGAGGCCACCGCTGATCGGACGCGTCTCGACCCCGCCGCGCGCCGGGGCCGCGCACTCCAGCAGCCGGATGTTCTTCTTCGCGGTGAGCACCTCGAGCGCGTCGGCCTCGAAGGAGGGGGCGATGACGACCTCGGTGAAGATGTCGGCGACCGTGCGTGCCATCTCGAGCGTCACAGGTCGGTTCGTCGCGATGATGCCCCCGAAGGCCGAGACGGGGTCGCACTCGTGCGCCTTGCGGTGGGCCTCGGCGATGTCGGCACCGACGGCGATGCCACAGGGGTTGGCGTGCTTCACCACGGCGACCGTCGGCTGGCCACCGTGGTCGTGGGCGGCTCGCACCGCCGCGTCAGCGTCGACATAGTTGTTGTAGGACATCTCCTTGCCGTGCAGCTGGGTGGCCTGCGCGAGCCCGGGCTGCGGCTGGAAACCGTTGGTGTAGAGGGCAGCCCGCTGGTGTGGGTTCTCGCCGTAACGGAGCACTGCCGCCTTGTCCCAGGTGCCGCCGGCCCATTGCGGGAAGCCGGAGGCGTCGCTCGTGTCGGTGAGCGCACTGCCCATCCACGACGCGACGTGCACGTCGTAGGTCGCGGTGTGCACGAACGCGGCGGCAGCCAGGCGCGTGCGTTGGGCCAGGGTGAACCCGCCACCGCGCACGGCATCCAGCACCGCGCCGTATGCCGTGGGGTCGGTGACCACGGCGACGCTCGAGTGGTTCTTGGCGGCGGCCCGCACCATCGAGGGGCCGCCGATGTCGATCTGCTCCACGCACTGCTCGGGGGTGGCCCCGGACATCACGGTGTCGACGAAGGGGTAGAGGTTGACGACCACGAGCTCGAACGCCTCGACGCCCAGATCGGCGAGCTGCGCGACGTGCTCGGGCTTGCGGGTGTCGGCGAGGATGCCGGCGTGCACCTTGGGGTGCAGCGTCTTGACCCGGCCCTCGAGGCACTCCGGGAAGCCGGTGAGGTCCTCGACCCTGGTCACCGGCAGGCCGAGGGACGCGATGAGCGCAGCCGAGCCACCCGTCGAGACGAGCTCGACGCCCGCGTCGTGGAGCCCTCGGACGAGCGCCTCGAGACCGGTCTTGTCGTAGACGGAGACGAGGGCCCGGCGCACCGGGCGGACGTCCTGCGAGGGACCTGGTGCGGAAACGGCGGCAGACATTCGGGTGCTCCTTGCGGGGTCGGGTCAGCGTCGCTGCGGGGCACCCAGGCGGGCGATGCTCCCGACGTCACTCCCCGGTGGTGACCCACCTGCGCCAGTCGTCGAGGCAGAGTCTACCGGCGGATCGGTCCGCACCGTGCTGGCCTCAGCGGGCGTAGGGCGAGGGTGGGAGGGGGGTCGGCCACGAGCCGCCGAGCACCCGGTCGACGTCGAGCACGACGACGACCCGCTCGGGGTTCGGCCGCGGCTGGCGGTAGCGCACGGCATACCGCTGCTCTGCGTCACGCACCGACTCGGCGTCCTCCACCACGCGGGTCGTGCCCTCCAGGGTGACCCACCGGCGACCCTCCACCTGGCTCAGCGCGGCCCGCCGGCCGGCACGGGCCTGCACCACCTTGGCGCTGGTGCGCCCGCTGATCACCCGCGCGACGAGCGCGTCACCGTCCCAGGTGAAACCGACCGGGACGACGTGCGGTGAGCCGTCCGCGCGCAGCGTCGTGAGCGTCGCGAGGTGCCGCTCCGTCATGAACTCGAGCGCCTCGGGCGAGAGGTCCTGCGGGTGTCTGGCCACACCCGTGAGTCTGTCACGGGTGGGACGCCGGGCCCGTGGGTTGCGGTCGCCACGGGCCCGGCGCGATCAAGGTCCCCCCGGTCAGTCGGCCGCCGTCAGGTGCAGCAGGAAGCCCTGGGCCGGCGCCAGCACCGGGAGCGCGAGGCCGACCGTGCCCAGCACCGCACCGGAGACGACGATGCCCTCACCCAGCGCAGCACCCCACCACGCGGGCGCGGCGGACTGGACCGTCGCCGGGATGCCGGCCTCGGGGCGCACACGCGCGCGGTAGGTCAGCTCGGGGTCCAGCCCCGGCAGCGGGAGGAGCCCGGGAGCCACGGCCCGCCCTGTGGTCACGACGACCACCGTGAACACCGCCTGCGACCGGTCCCTCGACACCACTCCGCCGACGACCAGCGAGCTGTCCGGGTGGTCGGAGCGCACGACGTCACCGGTGTGCAGCAGGGGTCGCAGCTCGCGGTAGAGCCCGGACCAGCGACGCAGCTCCTCGAGCTCACCGGCCGAGCACTGAGTGATGTCCCACTCCAGACCGGCGTGGCCCTGGAGCGCGAGCAGCATCCGCAGCGACAGGTCGAGGTCGCGGTGGGTCGTGTGGGCCCGCGGCGGCCCGATGTGGGAACCCATCCGCTCCGGTGGCACGAGGAGCCCGGTCCACCGCTGGATGGCCACCCGCTCCAGTGCGTCGTTGCAGTCCGAGGTCCAGACGCGGTCGGTGCGGGCGAGCACCCCGAGGTCGACCCGTGCGCCGCCGCTGGAGCACGACTCGATCTCGAGCCGCGGGTGCCTCTCGCGGAGGGCGTCGAGGAGCGCGTAGGTCGCCCGTGTCTGGGCCGCGACCGCCGGGCGGTCGGTGCCGCTGGAATCGGTGCGGTCCGCTTCGTGCAGGTCTCGGTTGTGGTCCCACTTGATGAAGTCGATGTCGTACTGCGTGACCAGCGCGCTGATCGCCGCCTGGACGTGCTCGAACGCCTCGGGGTTCGCGAGGTCGAGGACGTGCTGGTGGCGCGACGGCAACGGCGGACCATCCACCGGGCCCAGCACCCAGTCGGGATGGGCGCGAACGAGGTCGGAGTCGAGGTTGACCATCTCGGGCTCGAACCACAGCCCGAACTCCAGTCCCAGACCCTTCACGTGGTCCACGAGCGGAGCGAGCCCGCGGGGCCAGACGTCGTCGGAGACCACCCAGTCCCCCAGCCCGCGCTGGTCGTCCCGGCGGCCCCCGAACCACCCGTCGTCGAGGACGAAGCGCTCCACCCCGATCGAGGCGCCCACGTCGGCGAGCCGCTTCAGCTGCTCGAGGTCGGTCTGGAAGTAGACCGCCTCCCACGTGTTGAGCACCAGCGGCCGCGGGCTGCTCCGGTAACCCGGCTGGGCCCGCTGGTGTGCGAGCAACGCCCTGGTCACGCCATCGAGCCCCGCGCTCGAGTGGACGAAGACGACCGGCGGCGCCGTGTAGGTCTCGCCCGGACCGCGGCGCACCTCACCGGGTGCCAGTGACTCCCCCCCACCGAGCACCGACGCGTGCGCGCCAGCCCCCTCGGGCAGCCGCTCCACCAGGTGCTCGTGGTTGCCGCTCCACGCGACGTGCGTGGCCCACACCTCTCCGGTGCGAAATCCGAACCCTGTTGTGCCGCAGACCATGAGGAGCGTCGCGTCGTGGCCGGTGCGGCCGCGCCGACCGGTGCGCACCCAGCTCCCGTCCTGCAGCGAGTGGCGTTGGGGTGACCGCTCGCGGCACCACCTGCCGGTGAGGTCGAGCACC
>JBDTDY010000227.1:0-9441 GCA_039922835.1 Ornithinibacter sp. | reverse complement strand
GCGGCGGGGGTGCCACGAACGATGCGGGCGCCGGGCTGCTGGGGGCGCTCGGGGCAGGGCCCGCGTCGGTGCTGGCCCGCGGCGGGGGGGTGCTGGCCGCGGCACCCGACGACGCGCTGCTGGGGCTCCCCGGGGTGATCGACCGGCTCGCCGGGGTCGACCTCGTCCTCGCCACGGACGAGGACACGCCGCTGCTCGGCCTGAAGGGGACCAGCGCGGTGGAGTCTCCCCGCAAGGGCGCGAGCGCCGAACAGGCCCAGTCGCTCGAGGCTGCGATCGGCCGGTTCACCGACGTGCTGGCGCGCGCCCTGCCCACCCCGCCGCTCGACCTGCTGACCGGACGCCCCAGGAGGCTGGACCGTGAACCGGGGGCGGGCGCCGCGGGCGGGCTGGGCTATGCGCTGCTGGCCCTGGGTGCCCGCCGGGTCGGAGCGGTGGAGAGCGTCATGGAGGCTGTCGGCTTCGGGGCTGCCTGCGCGCGCAGCGACCTGGTGGTCACCGGCACCGGCCGGCTCGACTGGTCGAGCATGAGGGGGTCGGTGGTCTCGGAGGTCGCCGGAGTCGCCGCGATGACCGGCCGGCCCGCGGTGGTGCTGGCCGGGGAGTGCCTGATCGGGCGCCGGGAGACCATGAATCTGGGCCTGGCGGCCTGCTACGCCGTCGCGGAGCGACCGGCCGAGGTGGAGGCGATGGTGGCGGACCCGGTGACGACCCTCTCGGAGCGCACGGCACGCGTCGCGCGCACCTGGTCGCCCGCCCGCTGAGGCGCGGCGTATCCTCATGAGGACGGGAACAACGAGGGACCCCCGCGTGGTTGTCCCGATCGCCCGCCGCAGACCACGGCCACCGCCAGCATGAGGAGTGCACCCATGAGCGAACAGCTCCAGACCACCGACGCACCCGCGAGCACGGAGCAGGATGCCGCGCACGGCATCGTGCTGACCGACGTCGCCGCACAGAAGGTGCACTCCCTGCTCGCTCAGGAGGGTCGTGACGACCTGCGACTGCGCGTCGGCGTCCAGCCGGGCGGCTGCTCGGGCCTGATCTATCAGCTCTACTTCGACGAGCGCACCCTCGACGGCGACCTCGTCGTCGACTTCGGTGACGTCGGTGTGGTCGTGGACCGGATGAGCGCCCCCTACCTCCAGGGTGCGAGCATCGACTTCGCCGACACCATCGAGAAGCAGGGGTTCACGATCGACAACCCCAACGCCGGCAGCTCCTGCGCCTGCGGCGACAGCTTCGGCTGAGCACCCCCGGTCCGCCGCGCGCGCCGGACCACTGACGAGGGCCCGCACCGACATCGGTGCGGGCCCTCGTCGGTGGTGACCGCACCGGTGTGGGCGGCGGGGTAGGTTGCTCGCGTGCAGATCGCCGTCACCGGGTCCATCGCGACCGACCACCTGATGACCTTCCGGGGTCGGTTCTCGGACTCTCTCGTCGTCGAGCAGCTCGACAAGATCTCCGTGAGCTTCCTCGCCGACACCCTCGAGATCCGCCGAGGGGGGATCGCCGGGAACATCACCTTCGGGATGGCCGTCCTGGGGGCGCGCCCGATCATCGTCGGGGCGGCGGGAGAAGACTTCGCCGACTACCGCAGCTGGCTCTCGCGCCACGGCGTGGTGACCGACCACGTGCACATCTCGCAGTCCCGGCACACGGCCCGGTTCGTCTGCACGACCGACGACGACATGGCCCAGATCGCGACGTTCTACGCCGGGGCGATGTCCGAGGCGCGGATGATCGAGCTCGGCCCGATCCACGACATGTGGGGCCTGGACCTGGTCCTCATCGGGGCGGACGACCCGGAGGCCATGCTCCGACACACCGACGAGTGCCGCGGCCGCGGCATCCCGTTCATCGCGGACCCCTCCCAGCAGCTGGCCTTCGCCGACGGGCCGTTCATCCGCAAGCTCATCGACGGTGCCGACTACCTCTTCACCAACGAGTACGAGTCCCACCTCACCGAGACCAAGACGGGGTGGAGCCAGGACGAGATCGACTCCCGGGTCACGACCCGCGTGATCACCCGTGGCCGGGACGGCGCAGACATCCGCACCCGCGGACAGGAACCCATCCACGTCCCCGTCTCCGGCGATGTCGAGCGGGTCGACCCCACGGGGGTCGGCGACGCATTCCGCGCGGGCTTCCTCGTCGGGCTCTCCGGTGGGCTGGGGCACGAGCGCTGCGCACAGATGGGCTCGGTCATGGCGGCCCACGCCCTGCAGAGCGTCGGAACCCAGGAATACGTGCTGACGCGAACCTCCTTCATCGCCGACGTGGAGCGGGCCTACGGCGCGCAGGCCGCCGAGGAGATCGCGCCCCTCGTGCGCTGCGCTCGCCCCTGACCTCTCCACCCGCCATGGTGTTCCCCCCGCTCGAGCCACCAGCAACCCCGTGGTCCCTCGATGCCACCCGTGCCGACCCCGGCGACGACCTGGTCGCTGCGGGAGCCGACCTCGAGCCGGGCACCCTCCTCGCCGCCTACCGGGTCGGGCTCTTCCCGATGGGCCTGGGGCGGCACGGCAGCGGTGCCACGGGCTGGTGGTCCCCGGACCCGCGGGGTGTCATCCCGCAGGGCTCCCTCATCGTGCGGCGCTCGCTGCGCCAGGCCCTCGGCCACTTCGAGGTTCGCGTCGACACGGCGTTCGACGAGGTGGTCCGGCGGTGCGCGGACCCGTCACGATCGGGCCGCTGGATCACCACGGAGATGGCCACGGCATACGGGCGGCTGCACGCGCTGGGCTGGGCCCACAGCATCGAGACCTGGCAGGGCGGCGAGCTGGTCGGAGGGCTCTACGGGGTCTCGATCGGGGGGCTCTTCGCAGGCGAGTCGATGTTCCACGTCGCCCGAGACGCCTCGAAGGTCGCGCTCGTGGGTCTGGTCGAGCGGGTGCACGCGGACGGTGACCCCCGCCGGATCGTCGACGTGCAGTGGGCGACCGAGCACCTGCGCGGTCTCGGAGCGGTCCG
Organism: Ornithinibacter sp.; assembly: GCA_039922835.1. Classification (GTDB taxonomy): domain Bacteria; phylum Actinomycetota; class Actinomycetes; order Actinomycetales; family Dermatophilaceae; genus Fodinibacter. Next base: position 6,468 of record JBDTDY010000227.1, on the reverse strand, counting down.
GTGGCCGCGGGAGGTCTACCTCGACCGCCTGGCCGCCGCGCTGGAGGCCCCGCAGGTGGACCTGCGCTCCTGAGCTGCGGCCGTGCCCCCAGCTCCTCAGTGACCCAGCACGACCCGGTATGCCGTCCAGCCCTGCGTCTCGTCCGCGCTCACGGCGTGACCCTTGAGGCGGGCCCAGGCCGGCACGTCGGACCTGGCGGCGACGTCGTCGGCGAGCAGGACGACCACCGTGCCCGCCGCACGGCCCTTGGCGGCGCGAGCCAGCCGGATCACCGGTGTCGGGCAGCGGGTGCCCCGGGCGTCGACGACGGGGACCCCCGGAGCCTCGGGGTGCTCCGCGCTCACAGGTCCTGCGTCCCCAGCCGGCGCCGCACGGTCGCGACGGCCTCCGGCAGCTCGCGGCAGAGGCGCTCCACGTCATCGGAGCGGCTGGGGGAGACGGCGGCGAGCGGCAGGGTCACCCGAACGTTGCCGTGGGTCGTGACCCCCATCGCGGCCAGGACGTGGCTGGGTCGAAGGGCGCTCGAGGTGCACGCGGACCCCGAGGCGACCCAGAGCCCTCGACGTCCGAGCTCGTCCAGCAACACCTCGCCGTCGGTGTAGAGGACGCTGAACGTCACGACGTGGGGGAGGCGGTCGTGCGGGTCGCCGAGGACCTCGACGTCGTGCAGCCCCGATGCCGTGTGCCGGATGCGCTCGACCAGGGCGCGCGCAGAGCGCTCCTCCTCGGCCCGATCCGCAGCGCCCTGGCGCCACGCCTCGGCGGCGGCCAGCACCAGTGGAACCCACGGGCTCGCGTGCTCGCGTCCGTGCTCGGCCTCTCGGCGGGGGCCGGGCAGGCCCCACCGGGTGCCGGCGCGCACCGCCAGCAGACCCAGGGGAGGGCCCCCGAACGTCGCGGCGTCCGCGACGACGACGTCCCCCTCGCCGGGCAGGGCCTCACGGCCCACCGATGCCGTCGCGTCCACGAGGAGCGGGATGCCGTGCTCGCGGGCGGCGGCGGCCACCTCGGCCACCGGCTGTCGGGTGCCGACCTCGGCGTTCGCGCTCTGGAGCACTGCTGCGGCGACGTCGCCCGAGCCCAGGCTCGCCAGATACCTGTCGATCTCGACCCGACCGGTGCGGTCGGTGGGGACCGGGTCCTCGGCGCCGGCGTGCAGGAGCAGCACGGACCGCTCGGTGGCCCCGATGACCACCCGCTGCCCGACCCTTCGTCGCGCGTGCGTGAGCCCGCCGAGGCCGAGCACGAGGGCTGCCTCCGGGCTCGGATGGACCGACAGTTCTTCGGGCCGCACGTCCAGGGCTGCGGCGAGCACCTCACGAGCGGTGTCGAGCAGGGCGCGGGAGGCCCGGCCCGGGCCGTGGATGCTGCCGGGGTCGGCGGCTGCCGGGACCACGGCGGCCCGGAGCGTCTCCGCCGCCAACGGGTGCAGCGGTGACCGTGCACCGTCCAACAGCCCGGGAGAGGGCCACTGCGGGTTCGACAAGGTGCTCGCCACGCCCACGACGGTAGTGCCCCTGCATGCCTCCCCGGGAGGCGGTGCAGTACTGTTTTCCCTGTTCGATGTCCTCCTGCTGACGAAGGGTGCAGCGGTGCGCCAGCACGACCTCTCATCGCCCCGTCGACCCGGGCGCCGCTTTGCCGTGGCCGCCCTGCTCGGCACCCTCGCCGTGACGGCACTCAGTGGCTGTGCCAGCGGGGAGCTCCGGGGCAACGCGTCCACGGGTTGGCTCCCGCCTGCCATCACCGAGGAGGGCAAGCGGGTCACGTCGTTGTGGATCGGGGCGTGGATCACGCTCATCCTCGTCGGCCTCCTCGTCCTCAGCCTGATCCTCTGGTGCATCGTGGCCTACCGCCGCAAGAAGGACGACAACGAGCTCCCGGTGCAGTTGCGCTACAACATCCCCATCGAGATCCTCTACACCGTGGTCCCGATCTTCATGGTCGTGGTGTTCTTCTACTACACGGCCCGCGACGAGTCGGTGCTCATCGACACCTCGAAGCCCGCAGACGTCACCGTCAACGTGGTCGGCAAGCAGTGGGCCTGGGACTTCAACTACCTCGAGGACGACGTGCACGAGGTGGGGACGCAGGCCATCCTCACCGGTCAGCCCGGCGCGGAGAAGACCATCCCCACGATGTACCTGCCGGTCAACGAGCGGATCGAGTTCGTCCTCACCACCCGTGACGTCAACCACTCGTTCTGGGTGCCCGCGTTCCTCCAGAAGATGGACACCATCGCGGGACGGGTCAACCGCTTCCAGGTGGTGCCCACCCAGGAGGGCACCTTCAAGGGCAAGTGCGCCGAGCTGTGCGGCGCCTACCACTCCCAGATGCTCTTCAACGTCAAGGTCGTCTCTCGCAACGAGTTCGACCAGCACATCGCCGACCTTCGCGCCTCCGGGCAGACCGGTCTGCTGGACAACACGCTGAACCGATCGCAACTCATGGACGGCCAGACCGTCGAGATCGACGGAGGGAACTGAGCATGAGCGCAGCCACCGAGACCACCATGCTGCGCACGGCGTCCGCGCCGGCGCGCACTGCACGACTCGCACCCGGGACCACGGTCGTGAAGTGGGTCACCACCACTGACCACAAGGTCATCGGCAACCTCTACTTCATCACCTCGTTCATCTGGTTCCTGCTCGGTGGGGTGATGGCGTTGATCATCCGCGCCGAGCTGGCCGAGCCGGGTCTGCAGATCGTGGACAACCCCGAGCAGTACAACCAGCTCTTCACGATGCACGGCACGATCATGCTGCTGCTCTTCGCGACACCGCTGTTCGCAGGGTTCGCCAACGCCTTGATGCCGCTGCAGATCGGGGCTCCCGACGTCGCGTTCCCGCGGCTGAACATGTTTGCCTACTGGCTCTACGTCTTCGGCGGTCTCATCGCCGCCGCGGGGTTCCTCACCCCTGGCGGCGCGGCGGCCTTCGGGTGGTTCGCCTACGCCCCGCTCTCCGACAGCGCCTACAGCCCCGGACTGGGTGGGGACCTGTGGGTGTTCGGGTTGGCACTCGCCGGTTTCGGCACCATTCTCGGCGCCGTCAACTTCATCACCACGATCATCACGATGCGTGCCCCGGGCATGACGATGTTCCGGATGCCGATCTTCACCTGGACCGTGCTCGTCACCTCGATCCTCGTGCTGCTGATCTTCCCGGCGCTGGCAGCAGCCCTCTTCGCGCTCGGTGCCGACCGCCGGTTCGGGGCGCACATCTTCGATCCCGCCAACGGCGGAGCCATGCTGTGGCAACACATCTTCTGGTTCTTCGGCCACCCAGAGGTCTACGTCATCGCCCTGCCGTTCTTCGGGATCATCTCCGAGGTGCTCCCGGTCTTCTCGCGCAAGCCGATCTTCGGCTACAAGACCCTCGTCTACGCCACCATCGCGATCGCGGCCCTCTCGGTCAGCGTGTGGGCCCACCACATGTACGCGACGGGCCAGGTGCTCCTTCCGTTCTTCTCGATCATGACGATGCTGATCGCCGTGCCGACCGGGGTGAAGTTCTTCAACTGGATCGGCACCATGTGGGGCGGCAAGCTGGTCTTCGACACGCCCATGCTCTGGGCGCTCGGCTTCCTGGTGACCTTCCTCTTCGGTGGCCTGACCGGTGTCATCCTCGCGAGCCCGGCGCTGGACTTCCAGCTCTCCGACAGCTACTTCGTCGTGGCGCACTTCCACTACGTCGTCTTCGGCACCGTGGTCTTCGCGATGTTCGCGGGCTTCTACTTCTGGTGGCCCAAGCTGACGGGGCGGATGCTGGGCGAGCGGCTCGGCAAGATCCACTTCTGGATGTTGTTCATCGGCTTCCACGTGACGTTCTTCGTGCAGCACCTCATCGGCATCCAGGGCATGCCCCGGCGGTATGCCGACTACCTCCCCGAGGACGGCTTCACGCTCGGCAACCAGATCTCCACGGCGGGCGCCACCCTCCTCGGACTGTCCATGCTGCCGTTCTTCTACAACGTGTGGCACACCTGGCGCCACGCGCCGTTGGTGGAGACCGACGACCCGTGGGGTTACGGTGGCTCGCTGGAGTGGGCGACTTCGTGCCCGCCGCCGCGGCACAACTTCGACACCATCCCGCGGATCCGCTCGGAGCGGCCGGCCTTCGACCTGCACCACCCCGAGGCCGCGCCTGCGGGGCTGCACGACGCGCGGGTTGCGGGAAGCCACGGACTGGTGTCCGTGCTCGGTCCGGCAGACCTGCAGGACAACGCGTTCGTCGACAAGGAGGACTGACCCATGAAGGCGATGGAACGGATCGGGTCCCTCATCGGGGTCTTCGGCTTCGTGATGGCAGCGATCTACGGCTTGTGGACGCGATCGAGCGTGCTCGGCGTCGAGTGGGTCGGAGTCATCGGGTTCACCCTCGCAGGCCTTCTCGGTTTCATGATCGCGTGGTATCTCTGGATGACGCGGAGCCGGCTCGAGGCCGACCCGTCCGATGACCCGCTGGGTGACGTCGACGAGATCCAGGGTGACTTCGGCTTCTTCAGTCCGCACAGCTGGTGGCCGCTGTTCCTTGCGGCGTCCGCGGCGATCATGTTCCTGGGTCTTGCCGTGGGCTGGTGGCTCTTCATCATCGGTGCGTTCTTCGCGGCCCCGGCGCTGGTCGGCTGGACCTTCGAGTACTGGCGCGGCCAGAACGCCCTGTAAGGCCAGGGAGAGCGCCCTCTGAGGCCAGGGGTCAGCCCCAGCCCAGGCGGTGCAGCGCGGCGTCGTCGATGCCGAAGTGGTGGGCGATCTCGTGCACGACCGTGACGGTGATCTCGTCCGTGAGCTCCTCGGCGTCCCCGCACATCCTGGTGAGCGGCCCCCGGAAGAGGGTGATGGCATCGGGCAGCGAGCCAGCAGCCCAGAACTCCCCGCGCTCGGTCAGTGGCACCCCTTCGTAGACCCCCAACAGGTCGGGCTCCTCGGCCGCAGGCTCGTCCTCCACCAGGAAGACGACGTTGTCGAGCATCGCCATGAGCTCGCCCGGCACCTCATCCAGAGCCTGTGCGACGATCGCGTCGAAGGCTGCCTCTCCGATCGCGTCCATCCCCTCATCCTGCCAGCACCGAATGAGAGGCGGCTGAGCCGGGGCCCGGTGTGCGCGCGGTCCTCAGAGCGTCCCGGACGACGGATGCCGTGGTCCCCAGAGGGGGCCACGGCATCCGATCAGGACCGGTCTCAGCGGCGTGCTGCTGGCTGCGACCCTTCTGGAGCAGCCTCGATGGCTGCGGTCTCGTTCGGGGCCTCGATCGACTCCATCTCCTGGCCGTCGTGGTGTGCCGCAGCGAGCTCCGCGGGGGTCACCGGGTTGACGGCGTCAGCGAAGTAGAAGTGCGACAACTTGGCACGCAGGCGGTCCTTGCGGGCCGCGGGGCGGGCCACACCGTGTTCGTCCACCGCTGCAGGGAGCACCAGCGGCGCAACGGCCTCGTGCTGCACGAGGAGCCACTGGTCCTGCGGGAGCATGGCCTCGTGCCGCTCGAAGAAGCGGCCGTCGGGGGTGCGGATGATGGTGCCGCTCTCGACACCGTGCAGGACGGTCTCGCGGTCTCGGCGCTGGAGGGAGAGGCACACCCGCTTTGTCACCCAGAACACCGCCGGTGGGAGCACGAACAAGCCGATCCGGAAGAACCAGGTCAGGTCGTTGATCGACATCGAGAGCTTGATCGCCATGATGTCGTTGCCGGAGGCGAACAACAGGATCGTGTAGGCGGTGATGGCGGCCATGCCGATTCCGGTGCGGACCGGGGCGTTGCGGGGACGCTGGAGCAGGTGGTGCTCACGCTCGTCACCGGTGACCCATTTCTCCACGAACGGATAGATGCCCAGGACCACGTAGACAAGGGGGAGCAGGATCAGCGCCCCGGGGAAGATGTTGGCCGAGATCGTGTAACCGAACGCCGTGAACTCCAGCCAGCCGGGCAGCAGTCGCAGCGCACCGTCGGCGAAACCCATGTACCAGTCGGGCTGGGAGCCGGCGGTGACAGCCGAGGGGTCGTAGGGGCCGTAGCCCCAGATCGGGTTGATCCCGACGACCGCGGAGATCAGGGCCAGGACGCCGAAGACGATGAAGAAGAAGCCGCCGGCCTTGGCCGCGTAGACGGGCATCACGGGGTAGCCGACGACGTTGTCGTTGGTGCGGCCCGGGCCGGGGAACTGGGTGTGCTTCTGGATCGCGACCAGGGCGATGTGCGCGGTGAACAGCCCGATCAGCAGGGCAGGGATGAGCAGGATGTGGGCTGAGTACAAGCGCGGGATGATCGCCTCGCCGGGGAACGGTCCGCCGAAGATCGCGTAGACGATGTAGGTCCCGATGACCGGGGCCGACTGCACGAAGCCCTGCATGGCCCGGATGCCGGTGCCGGAGAGCAGGTCGTCGGGGAGGGAGTAGCCGGCGAAGCCCTCGACGATGGCCAGGAGCGCCAGGACGGACCCGATGACCCAGTTGATCTCACGGGGCTTG
>JBDTDY010000226.1:0-7342 GCA_039922835.1 Ornithinibacter sp. | reverse complement strand
CGTCTCGGCCATGGGTGACACCACCGACGAGTTGCTCGATCTGGCCCGGGAGGTCAGCCCGGTGCCACCACCGCGCGAGCTCGACATGCTCGTCACAGCCGGTGAGCGCATGTCGATGGCACTGGTGGCGATGGCGATCTCGGACCTCGGTTTCAGCGCGCGCTCGTTCACGGGGAGCCAGGCAGGGGTCATCACCGACGCCGCGCACGGCAAGGCCAAGATCATCGACGTCACGCCCGGGCGCATCACCGAGGCCCTTGCCAAGGGCCACATCGTCATCGTGGCCGGCTTCCAGGGCGTCAGCCAGGACACCAAGGAGATCACCACCCTCGGCCGGGGCGGCACCGACACGACCGCGGTCGCGCTCGCTGCAGCACTCGGCGCCGAGGTCTGCGAGATCTACACCGATGTCGACGGGGTGTTCACCGCAGACCCCCGCATCGTGCCGGCAGCCCGCAAGATCAGCCGGATCACCAACGAGGAGATGCTCGAGCTCGCGGCCTCTGGCTCCAAGGTGCTGCACCTGCGCAGCGTGGAGTATGCGCGCCGCTTCGGAATCCCCATCCACGTGCGATCCTCCTTCTCGAACAAGGAGGGCACGACCGTGACCGACCAGCCACCCCCTGAAGGAGACGACGTGGAAGCCCCGATCATCGCCGGAGTCGCCCACGACCGCAGCGAGGCCAAGGTGACGGTCGTCGGTGTGCCGGACACCACGGGGAAGGCGGCCCAGATCTTCGAGGCGCTCGCCGTGGCCGAGATCAACATCGACATGATCGTCCAGAACGTCTCGGCCACCGACACCGGACTCACCGACATCTCCTTCACCCTCCCCAAGACCGATGGAACCGCGGCGGTCGAGGCGCTCCAGCGGATCAGGGACGACGTCGGGTTCGGCTCGATCCTCTTCGACGACCAGATCGGCAAGCTCTCCCTAGTCGGTGCAGGGATGCGTTCCAACCCGGGTGTGTCCGCGACGTTCTTCAAGGCACTCGCCCAGGCAGGCGTCAACATCGAGATGATCTCCACCTCCGAGATCCGGATCTCCGTGGTCACCCGCGACGACACCCTGGACGACGCCGTGCGTGCCGTCCACACGGCATTCGGCCTCGACTCCACCGAGGGTGAGGCCGTCGTCTACGGCGGCAGCGGCCGGTGACGTGAGCACCAACGAGGGGCGACGCACCCCCATCGCGTGGCCAACTCTGGGCATCGTCGGCGTCACCGGTGCCGTCGGTCGCGTGGTGCTCGACGTGTTGCCCATGCGCGACCCGCACTGGGGCCGCATCCGGCTGGCGGCCGGCGAGGAGGACGTCGGCTCGGTGTGCCGAGTCAACGGCGAGGACGTCGTCGTGGAGGCACTGGAGCCCGCGTTCTTCGACGGCATCGACGTCGCGATCTTCGACATCCCACCGGAGATCGCGCAGGAGTGGGTCGAAATGGCCGCTTCGCGAGGGGTGGTCGCGATCGACAACAGCACCGCGTTCCGCACGCGCGACGACGTGCCGCTCGTGGTGCCCGAGGTCAACTCGCACAAGGCGGTGGACCGACCTCGGGGCATCATCGCGAACCCCGGCGCCACGGTCATGACGATGATCGACGCCCTTGCCGTCCTGCACGCAGTGTGGGAGCTGACCGGGCTGGTCGTCACGACGCTGCAAGCGGCATCCGGGCGGGGGCGCGCTGGGATGAGTCGGCTGTATGACGAGATCGAGGTCGTGCAGGGCGACCGCACGCTCGGCACCCGACCCGGCGACGTGCGCCGGCTCATCGAGGAGGAGCTGGGCGCATCACCCTTCCCAGCACCGTTGGCGTTCAACGTGATCCCGTTCGTCGGCACCCACGTGAGTGGTGGCTGGACCTCCGAGGAGGTCAAGGTGCGAGACGAGATCCGCAAGATCCTCGATCTGCCGAACCTGCCTGTCTTCGCGACGTGCGTCCGGGTGCCGGTGATCTCCTCGCACTCAGTCGTCGTGCACGCGACCTTCGGCCGCAGGATCAAGGTCTCCGAGGCACGTCAGGCGCTGGTGGAGGCGCCGGCGGTGGTGGTGCTCGACGACCCCGACGAGCCGGAGTTCCCGACGCCCAATGACGCGGTCGGAGCCGACCCGCGCTTCGCCGGTCGGATCCGCCAGGGCGCCGACGCGCCCAACACCCTCGAGCTGTTCATCTCCGGGGACAACCTGCGCAAGGGCGCTGCCCTGAACATGGTGCAGACCGCCGAGCTCGTCGCCGCCGAGTTGCGCGGCGTCTGAATCCACGCCCGAATCGTGGTCGGGTGGCCGCCCCCGGACCGGTCACGCCACAATGGGGGCGCTGGGAGTGCGATTCCCGGCATCCGCACCCACCACGGAACCACTTACTGCAGGAGCGCCGCACATGCCCGTCCGCACTGTCGCCATGCTGACCGCCGGGGGCCTTGCCCCCTGCCTTTCCTCCGCCGTCGGCGGTCTCATCGAGCGCTACACCCAGGCCGCTCCGGATGTGCGGATCATCGCCTACACCAACGGGTATGCCGGGCTGCTGCGTGGTCAGTACGTCGAGGTCACACCCGAGGTGCGCGAGAAGGCGCACCTGCTCCATCGCTTCGGTGGCTCCCCGATCGGCAACAGCCGCGTCAAGCTCACCAACGTGGCGGACTGCCTCAAGCGCGGCCTCATCACCGACGGGCAGGACCCGCTGCACGTGGCCGCCGAGCGCCTCACCGCAGACGGGGTGGACGTGCTGCACACCATCGGCGGCGACGACACCAATGGCACGGCGGCCGATCTTGCGGCGTACCTCCACGAGAACGGCTACGAGCTCACCGTGGTCGGCCTGCCCAAGACGGTGGACAACGACGTCATCCCGATCGCCCAGTCCCTCGGTGCCTGGACCGCGGCCGAGCAGGGGTCGGTCTTCGCGCAGAACATCATCGCCGAGCACTCCTCCAACCCGCGGATGCTCATCGTCCACGAAGTGATGGGGCGCAACTGCGGGTGGCTCACGGCCGCAACCGCCGAGGCCTACCACGAGTGGGTCGGGCAGCAGGAGTTCGTGCCGGCTATCGGCAACGACCCCAGGCGCTGGGACGTGCACGGCGTGTTCGTGCCCGAGCGCCACATCGATCTTGCCTCGGAGGCGCAACGACTCCGCGCGGTGATGGACGAGCTCGGCTGCGTCAACATCTTCCTGTCGGAGGGCGCAGGGGTCGCCGAGGTCGTCGCCGAGCTCGAGGCAGCCGGCCAGGACGTGCCCAAGGACCCCTTCGGCCACGTGCAGCTCGACAAGGTCAACCCCGGTGCCTGGTTCGCCAAGCAGTTCGCCGAGCTCCTCGGCGCGGAGAAGACGATGGTGCAGAAGTCCGGCTACTTCGCGCGCTCGGCAGCCGCGAACGAGCGTGACCTCGCGCTGATCCGCCAGTGCACCGACCTGGCGGTCGACTGCGCGCTGCGCGGTGAGTCCGGCGTCATCGGTCACGACGAGGAGCGTGGCGGAGAGCTGCGGGCCATCGAGTTCCCGAGGATCGCCGGGGGCAAGGAGTTCGACACCGCGACCCCGTGGTTCACCGCGTTGCTGGAGTCGATCGGGCAGTCATGACCCTGGGCCCGGTATGACCACGAACGGGGCCATCGACGCGTGGTGGGTGGCCGTCGGCGTGTATGCCGTGCTGTTCGTGGGTCAGCGACTCTGGCGAGCACGGCGGTGGGTGCCGCCGGAGTGGCCAGAGGCCGACTACGGGTGGAAGGTGACCCACCTCTTCTGGGTGCCCTTCAACGTCCTCGACGTCGTGTTCGGGGTGCCGCTGCTCTTCGCGGTGTTCATCGCGTACTTCGCGATCTGACGGCTCGCGGCCCAGCCCTCCTGGGGCCCCGGCCACCCGAGCGCCTCGCAGCGCCCGGGCGAGCAGCGAGCGCTCAGGGCTGGACCGTGACGCCCTTCCAGAACGCGACGTGGTCCTTGATCTGGGCCGCGGCATCCTTCGGCTCGCGGTAGACCCACGCTGCGTCGGTGTTGCTCTGGCCGTCGACCTCGAGGGACCAGTAGGACGCCGTGCCCTTCCAGGGGCAGACGCTCTGGGTGGCCGACGGCCGGAGCACCTCCTGGTCGACGGACGCGAGGGGGACGTAGTGGTTCCCCTCGACGACGACCGTTGCGTCGGATTCCGCGATGACCTTGTCGTTCCAGATGGCTCGCACGGGTGGCTCCTCTTCGTCGGGTGTTGGGGTGTTCCGGGTACAACCGCCTGGGGGCGCGCGGATGTTCCGGCCGAGAGCAGGCGTGTGCTCGACCAGCTGCTCCAGCGCACCGGCGTTGAACATGACTGCGGATGCCGGGGGTGGGGGTTCCGATGCACCCGCGCGGACGGCAGGATGGGCCGGGTGGATGCAGACCTTTTCCTCCTGCCGGACGAGCGAGACAACCCGCACACCCGGATCGACGCCCACCACCCGGAAGGGACGGCATGGAGCGTCGGCAACACCGTGCGTCCGCTCGTGCACGGCGGCCCGTACTTCGCCGAGCTGCACCAGAGGGTGGGTGAGCTCGGAAAGGGTGACCTGCTCTACTTCGTCGACTGGCGCGGTGACCCCGACGAGCAGCTCACCGATGACCCTCGGCACACCCTGTCCGCCACCTTCTCCGCGGCGGCGCGCCGTGGAGCGGATGTGCGAGGGCTGCTCTGGCGTTCGCACTGGAACAAGCTCGGTTTCCACTCCGAGAAGTCGCGGCTGCTCGGCATCGAGATCGAGGAGGCGGGTGGGCAGTGCCTGCGCGACATGCGGGTGCGCACCGGTGGGGCCCACCACCAGAAGTTCGTCGTCCTGCGCCACGGTGATGATCCCGGCCGCGACGTCGCCTTCGTCGGCGGCATCGACCTCTGCCACAGCAGGCGCGACGACGCCGACCACCGGGGGGACCCCCAGGTCATCGCGATGCCGCAGCTGTTCGGGCGACGACCGGCCTGGCACGACGTGCAGGTGGCCATCACCGGGCCGGCGGTCTTCGATCTCGAGACCTCGTTCCGTGAGCGGTGGGAGGACTCCACACCGTTGACGCTCAACCCGGGTCGGCGCCTGTCCAGCCTGGTGCAGCGCGAGGACCTCGAGGCCCGACCGCTGTCGGAGCAGGCGCCGCCGCCGCCGGAGCCGGAGGGTGCCACCGAGGCGGTCCAGGTGCTGCGCACCTATCCGAAGCTCCAGCCGATCGGCTTCGACTTCGCACCGGAGGGTGAGCGGAGCATCGCGCACGCCAACACCAAGGCAGTGCAGCAGGCTCGGCATCTGGTCTACCTCGAGGACCAGTACCTCTGGTCGCAGGAGGTCGGACGGCACTTCGGCACGGCGCTGCGGGACAACCCCGGCCTGCGACTCATCGCGGTCATTCCGATCCACCCCGACGTCGACGGAGCGTTCTCCCTCCCAGCCCAGCTCTACGGCCGCAAGCTCGCGATGGACCTCCTCCTCGAGGCCGGCGGGGACCGGGTCGCCGTCTACGGGCTGACGAGCCCCGCCGGGTTCCCGGTCTACGTGCACGCCAAGGTCTGCGTGATCGACGACGTCTGGGCCAGCATCGGGTCCGACAACTTCAACCGCCGGTCCTGGTCGAGCGACTCGGAGCTGGCGTGTGCCGTGCAGGACATGCGAACCACCGCTGCTGGGGGGAAGGTGCCGCGAGACGCGTTCGCGCTCAGGCTGCGGCGCGAGCTCGCGGCCGAGCACCTCGGTATCCCGGAGGATGAGGTCCCCGATGACCCCGATGACCTCTGGGACGCCATGGCAGCGAGCGCTGAGGCCTTGGACGCCTGGTATGCCGGGGGCGAGCCTCCCCGTGGTCGCCGGCACCTTCCCCGGGTGTCGGCCCCACTGAAGGGCACCTCGGTGCGCTGGCGACGCCGCTCGGGTGCGCCCTCGGGGACATCGGGGGTGGAGCGGCCGCCCGGGCGCCTGCGCCGCCTCAGCCCGCCGGAGCTCACCCGGGCGCAGGAACTGTGGGGGTCACGCGTCTATGGCGTGGTCGACCCGGACGGCACGGTCGGCCGACGGGACGAGATCTGAGGCGTGAGGTCGCTCAGCACCGGTGAGCCCACGGCATCCGGGTCCTCCCCCTGGTCAGCTCGGGGGCTGCCCCGGCCGGAGGTAGCCGATCTCGTAGGCGAGGACCACAGCCTGGACGCGGTCGCGAAGGTCGAGCTTGGACAGGATCCGTGCCACGTGGGTCTTCACGGTCGCGTCGCCGAGGAACAGGGCGGCCGCGATCTCGGCATTGGACCGCCCCCGGGCCAGCAGGGCGAAGACCTCGACCTCGCGCGTGCTGAGCGGGCGCAGGGCAGCGGGTGTGTGTCGAGAAGGCGGTGGCGCCGCCACGAACCGCTCCGCGAGGCGCCGGGTGAGTGCGGGGGAGAGGACCGCGTCGCCGCGGGCGACCATCCGCACCGCGCCCACGAGCTGCTCACGCGGCACGTCCTTGAGCAGGAAACCACTGGCTCCGGCAGCCAGCGCGGCATACACGAGCTCGTCGAGGTCGAAGGTGGTGAGCATCAGCACGCGGCTGGTGGAGCCCGCCGCGACGAGCCGGCGAGTGGCCTCGATTCCGTCCATCCGGGGCATCCGCACGTCCATGAGCACCACCTGGGGTGAGCGCTCCGCGGTGAGGCGCAGACACTCCTGCCCGTCGTTGGCCTCACCGACCACCTCGATGTCGTCGTTGAGGTCCAGGATGAGTCGGAAGCCGTCGCGGACGAGCTCCTGGTCGTCGCACAGGAGCACCGTGATCGGGGCCGCGCTCACGTGCGAGACCATTCGCCGTCGAGCGGCAGCCGCGCGACGAGGTCGAAACCACCCGAGGAGTTCGGGCCCGCATCGAGGGTTCCGCCGGCAGCGTGCACGCGCTCCCGCACACCCAACAGGCCGTGACCTGTCGAGGTCATCGTCACGTTGGCGGACCTTCCCTCACGCGGGCGATCGTTGTGCACCTCGATCCGCAGCTCCCCCTGCTCGCGGGCGACGAGAAGGTGGGTCGCGGCATCCCCAGCATGCTTTCGCACGTTGGTGAGCCCTTCCTGGGCGATCCGGAATGCGGTCAGCTCCATTCCGGAGGAAAGCGTTCCGGTCGGGTTGATCTCGGCACGAAGTGGCATTCCCGACGCGCTCATACCGGCGACGAGCTGCGGAAGGTCCTTGATGCCGCGTGCCGGCGTGAGGTCAGCCGGTCCGTCTGGGTCGTCTTCGCTGCGCAGGACGTGAAGAAGCTGACGCATGTCTGCCAGCGCATCACGGGCACTGTCCCGGATGGCACGCATGGGAGCGGCTGCGCGGGCTGGTTCCTTGGCCAGGGCAGCCTCTGCAGCATCTGCCTGGACGGC
>JBDTDY010000225.1:0-2875 GCA_039922835.1 Ornithinibacter sp. | reverse complement strand
CGGCCCCGTCGAGTCCTGGCCGCGGGGACCGCCGCCCTGATGCTCGCAACGGTCGCTGCCGCTGCCGTGACCGCGCACGACACCGAGCACCGCTTCGAGGTTGCCCAACTTATGATCGCCCGGGCGCGCTGACCAGGCGTCTGACCAGACTGCTGCGCTACGAATGGGGTAGCGCCCCCAGGACCGAGGCGAACTCGAGCAGCGCGACCGCGTTTACGGTCACGAGGACACCGATGACCGCGGTCGGAGAGTGACCCTGCCGTACATCGATTGCTTTCCCCTTGGCAGACAGGCGTCAGGCCTGGCTGTTGCACGCCCGGTGATCGACCCCCACACACGCCCGCTCGTCGGCACGACAGGACGCTTCGCACCTGCTCCACTCCGCCGCGATTGCCGCACCGCTGTCGCCGCGGCCACTCTTGGCGCGACCGCGCGACCGCGCGACCGCCTAGGTCAGTCGCGGAGGCACGACTCCCTGGCTCTTTGATTCAGGCCTCGTTCCAACGAGTGCCTGTTGCGAGGGAACATCGTGCGCTGACGATCGTCAAACGAGACAATCACGGCGCCAGCCGGGAGATCCGACCTCGAAATGCTCGGCCTCCCCACCCGGCATCTGTCACGCAACCATCAGAACCCGATCGGGTCGGGGACTTGGTCCGCTGCCTCAACACAGAGCTCGCGCGCGGCACGAGCGGGTGTCTGGTAAGTCAATCTCGGTTTTCGATATCGACATCCGAGATCTGTGGGAGGCTGGGTTCGGCCTCAACGTCGAGGCCCTGGAGAAAGGACCTTCCAATGGAACTCACCTCTCGAGAGGTTTGGGCCGTGATCCACGGCCTCATCCTCGGGGTGATCTACCTGCTGGCCTTCGGAGGTGCGCTGGCCGGGTTGTGGAGCCTTCGTCCCGGTTACCTGACGACGGCGGGAATCGCCGAGCGCATGGTCCGGCTCAAGGTCGGCCTCGGCGTTATGGCCGCCGCCGGGTGGGGCACGGTCATTACCGGCACCTACATCGTCTACCCCTGGTACCGGACGAAGCTGGCTGGCGACGCGTTTGAGAAGTGCCAGGGCCTGGTGCGTCCGGGGCCGCAGTGCTCCCCGCGCGACTTCCTGCTGGCCAACGTCAACGGTGATACCACCGGGTGGCACCACTTCGGGATGGAGTGGAAGGAGCACGTGGCCTGGGCCACGCCGTTCCTGGCCACCTCGGCCTTCCTTCTCGTGCTCTATTACGGTCCCCGGCTCGTCGCGAGGCCGTGGCTGCGCAATATCGTTCTCGTCATGATCGTGGCCGCGTTCGCGGCTGCTGTCGTCGCCGGCGCCTTCGGCGCCTTCATCAACAAGGTGGCACCGATCATATGAACACCAACAGCACTTCTGGCACCACGCACGACGACCTGGCCGTCGCCCCCGAGCTGGAAGGACTTATCAGCGAGGACAAGCCCGACGGCCCCGGCGCAGCGATGTTGATCTCGGCCGGGGTCGGCATCTTCGTCCTGGGCCTGTTCACCGTCCTTGCCGAGGCATCCACGGGCATCAAGGATTGGCTGCAGACATTCGAGATGGGCCTGGGTGTCGGGCCGCTGGCCGGCAAGGTTGCCATGGGCACGATCGCGTACTTCGTCTCGCTGGGCGCGCTGTGGGCACTGTGGCGCAACAAGGACGTCAACCTCCGGCATGCCTTCATCATCGGGTGCGCCCTGGGCGCCCTCGGCGCCCTGATGACCTTCCCGACGTTCTTCCAGTTCTTCGCCGCGAAGTGAGGTGAGACGACATGTCAGCTGAGCAGGCCGGGTCCGAGAAGGTCCTCGTGCGCCTCGTCGCGACTGGGGAAGCACTGATCGCCTTCATGGTCGCCTGGCTCGTCCTCGCTAGGGTGAGCGAACGGCTCCTGCCCGAGCCGACCGCCGCCGTCGTCGCCATCACGGCGGCGGCGGCGGTGGGGGTCGGTGTGGGGTGGTTCATGGCTGGCCGACACCACCACACCCTTCGTGCGGCAACGGCCGCACAGGCAAAGGCATAAGCGAGGGTGAGGAGCTTCCAGCGGGGCGCGGTGCGGCTGCACGTGCTGCACCACGCCGCCCGCGAGCCCGTCCACGGAACCTGGCTCATCGCCGAACTCCAGAAGCACGGGCACGACGTGAGCCCCGGCACGCTCTACCCGATCCTGCACAGCATGGAGGGCAACGGCCTGATCACCTCCGAGCACAACGTCATCGACGGAAAACGGCTCCGCAGGTACGTCATCACCGACCAAGGCCGCGCCGCGCTGGAGGAGGCCAAGCTCATGCTGGGACACCTGTGCCACGAGCTTCTGGGCCACCCCCGTCCACCGAACTGACGAGCCGAACGGTTACCGAGGGGCTCGAGTTGTGCGTCCGCTGCAACGAGGTCAGGAACTGCCGTGGTCGGACCCGGCCGTGCGTAGCCGGACGAGGCGGTAGGCGATCCCGATGGCGAAGACAGTCACGCCGAGTAGGACCGAGGTGACGGGCAGCGTCGCGACCAGCACCGCGCACCCGGTTCCTCCCAGGATCTGGAGGGCGCGTGGGAACCTGCGGTGATCGCGGTCTTGGGTGTACGCGGAGAGGTTGGCGATGAGGTAGTAGAGCAGGACACCGAAGGAGGAGAAGCCGATGGCGCCGCGCAGGTCCACGAAGAGCACCAGGGCGCAAACAACCACGGCCAGCGCCACCTCCGCGTGGTGCGGGACCCGGTACCTGGGGTGGACGGCTGCGAGCCAGTCGGGGAAGTCGTCCGCGCGGGCCATGGCCAGGACAGTGCGCCCGATTCCGGCGATGAGCGCGAGCAGCGCGCCGAGGGCCGCGGCCGCGGCTCCGACGCGGACGACGGGTTCGGCCCAGGCCCAGCTGCT
>JBDTDY010000224.1:0-2799 GCA_039922835.1 Ornithinibacter sp. | reverse complement strand
CGTACTCGGGTAGGTGATCATGAGCGTGCCGGCCACCGGAAAGCTCATCGTCGGCGCGTGGAAGCCGTAGTCGATGAGGCGCTTGGCCACGTCGTCGACGCTCACGCCGGTCTCCTTGGTGATGCCCCTGAGGTCCAGGATGCACTCGTGCGCGACGAGCCCGTCAGCCCCGGAGTAGAGCACCGGGTAGTGGTCGCGGAGTCGGGCCGCGACGTAGTTCGCGCCGAGCACGGCCACCTGGGTGGCACGCCGTAGCCCGGCTCCGCCCATGAGCCGCACGTAGGCCCAGGAGATGGGCAGGATGCTGGCCGATCCGTAGGGAGCCCCCG
The DNA here is from genome assembly GCA_039922835.1 of Ornithinibacter sp. Lineage (GTDB taxonomy): Bacteria > Actinomycetota > Actinomycetes > Actinomycetales > Dermatophilaceae > Fodinibacter. The sequence goes on along the minus strand of JBDTDY010000224.1, from coordinate 2,470 downwards.
AGATGGGGCCGATCCCGGTCTCGGGGCCCGCGGCCGCGTCGAGCGGGTGGTTCGGCAGGAACTGCGCGAGGTGCTGGCGCACCCCCACCGGGCCGACGCCGGGGCCGCCACCACCGTGCGGGATGCAGAACGTCTTGTGCAGGTTCAGGTGGGAGACGTCGGCGCCGAACTTGCCCGGCCGCGCGACGCCCACGAGGGCGTTGAGGTTGGCGCCGTCGACGTAGACCTGGCCCCCCGCGTCGTGGACCATCGCACACAGGTCGGTGATGGTGTCCTCGAAGACGCCGTGCGTCGACGGATAGGTCACCATGATCGCGGCGAGGGTCTCGCGGTGCTCCTCGATCTTGGCCTTCAGGTCGTCCATGTCGACGTTGCCGGTGATCGGATCGGTCTTCACCACGACGACGCGCAGGCCCGCCATCACCGCGCTGGCGGCGTTGGTGCCGTGCGCGCTGCTGGGGATGAGGCACACGGTGCGCTCCTGGTCGCCACGCGAGCGGTGGTAGGCCGCGATCGCCAGGAGGCCGGTCAGCTCTCCCTGCGAGCCGGCATTCGGCTGCAGGGACACGGCGTCGTAACCCGTGATCTCGCAGAGCCAGCCGGACAGCTCCTCGATGAGCCCGCGGATGCCCTTGGTCTGGTTCAGCGGCGCGAAGGGGTGGGCGTCGGCGAACTCCGGCCAGGTGACCGCGATCATCTCGGTCGTCGCGTTGAGCTTCATCGTGCAGGAGCCGAGCGGAATCATCCCGCGGTCCAGGGCGAAGTCCCGGTCGGAGAGCCGGCGCAGGTAGCGCAGCATCGCGGTCTCGGAGTGGTGGGCGGAGAACACCGGATGGGTGAGGTAGCTCGAGGTGCGCACCAGCGCCTCCGGCCAGGTCGGGGCGAGCACCTCGACCGACTCGGGCGCTGGCACCCCGAAGCCGCGGCAGACCCGGCCCAGGTCGATGAGGCCAGTGGTCTCATCGACGCTCACCTGCACGGTGTCGTCGTCGACGCACCACACGTTGACCCCCGCGGCGAGGGCCGCTGCGACGACGTCGTCGGCGCGACCGGGCACGGTGACCCGCACGGTGTCGAAGATCGGCCCGGGCGTCACGTCGAGCCCGCCGGCGCGCAGGGCATCGGCCAGCGCCGTCGCGTGGGCATGCACCTGCAGCGCGATCGCCCGCAACCCGGCGGGCCCGTGGTAGACGGCATACATGCTCGCCATCACGGCGAGGAGGACCTGAGCTGTGCAGATGTTGGAGGTGGCCTTCTCGCGGCGGATGTGCTGCTCGCGGGTCTGCAGGGCGAGTCGGTATGCCGGTGCACCAGAGGCGTCGACCGACACCCCGACGAGGCGGCCGGGCATGGTGCGCTCGAGACCGGAGCGCACGCTCATGTAGCCGGCGTGCGGACCACCGAAGCCGACGGACACGCCGAAGCGCTGGGTGGTGCCGACCACGACGTCGGCGCCCCACTCCCCCGGCGGCGTCGCCAGCGTGAGGGCGAGCAGGTCTGCGGCGGCGGCGACCAGAGCGCCGGATTCATGCGCCGCAGCAGTGAGCGCCGAGAGGTCGTGCAGCCGCCCGTCCATGGCGGGGAACTGCACGAGCACGCCGAAGACCTCCTTGCCACCGGCCGTCTCACGCAGGGTCTGTGCCGAGTCGATCGCGGTGAGGTCGGCGATCACGACCTCGATGCGCAGTGGCACCGCTCGGGTGCGCAGCACTCCGAGGGTCTGCGGAAAGACCTCACGGTCCACGAGCAGGACGGCATCGTCAGTGGCCTTGGAGGAGCGGCGCATGAGCGTCATGGCCTCGGCCGCCGCGGTGGCCTCGTCGAGCAGGGACGCCCCGGCGATGGGTAGCCCGGTGAGGTCGCTCACGACGGTCTGGAAGTTCAGCAACGCTTCCAGCCGTCCCTGCGAGATCTCCGGTTGGTAGGGGGTGTAGGCGGTGTACCAGGCCGGGTTCTCCAACACGTTGCGTTGGATGACCGTCGGGGTCAGGGTCCCGTAGTAGCCGAGCCCGATCATCGAGGTCACCCGGTGGTTGCGGGCCGCGATCGCCCGCAACTCGGCGAGCACGGCCGCCTCGGACGCAGCCGGGGCGATGTCGAGCAGCTTCCTGTCCCGGATGCCGTCGGGCACCGCCCGGTCGAGAAGGTCCTCCAAGGAGGTCCGCCCCACGACAGCGAGCATCTGCTCCACGTCGTCCTCACGGGGTCCGATGTGGCGCGCGGCGAAGGCCGGCAGGTCGGCGGGCGTGGTGCTCACGGTGCTCCTCGGGGGCAGACGACGAAGACGTCTCCCCCTCTGTCGCGCCCCGGCTGGGCCGGGTGTCTCAGAGGTGCCTGTCCCGTGTGGTCCTTTGCGCCTGAGAGGTTCCGGGGAGGTTGCCCCTTCGGCGCTCCGGCTGGCTTGCCGGAGACTCTCCCGCGCGGGTTGTGCAGCTCGTTCAGGCTACCAGCGCACTCCGGCCCCGCTCCG
>JBDTDY010000223.1:0-3325 GCA_039922835.1 Ornithinibacter sp. | reverse complement strand
TGCTCGGGCTTGCCCCCGATGGGCTTCTCGCTGAAGACGGCCTTCCCGGCCGCGGCTGCCGCCTCGATCATCGGCAGGTGCATCATGTTGGGCGCGGTGACCCACACGGCATCGACGTCGGGGGCGGAGACCGCCTCGCGCCAGTCCTCCACGGCGCGCTCGAAGCCGAAGTCCGAGATGGCCTGGCGCCGTCGGTCCTCGACGGGGTCGGCGCACACGACGAGGCGCGGGTCGTAGGAGCGGTCCGGGAAGTGCCCGGGGATGCGCCGCGCGGAGCGGGAGTGGGCCTGACCCATCCAGCCCAGACCGAGGACGGCGATCCGGATCTGCGGCTTCATCGGGCCACCCGACCGGCGGCGGAGGTCATCGGCAGGCGGGGGTCCTGGCCCTGCTCCTCCCACGTCTCGCGGATCCAGTGGTGGTCGGGGTCGTCGCAGAACGCCATGGTGCGCTCGGCACCGGGCCCCGCGAGCACGTTGAGGAAGTACATCGGGTACTCGGGCTGCGCCGTCGAGGGTCCGTGGTAGCCGGCGGCGACGACGTGCACGTCACCGTCGAGGACCGTCACCGTCTCGTCGGAGGAGCCGTCGACGGTGTAGACGCGGAAGAGCCCCTGGCCGTGGGGGTGTCCGTGGGGGGCATCGAGTCGGCCCATCCGGAAGTAGTAGATCTCCTCGTTGGTGGGCTCGCAGTCCCCGATGCCGTCGTGCCGGTGGGGCGGCCACGACGACACGTTGCCCCCGGGGGTGAGCACCTCGCAGACGTTGATCCGGTCGGCGCCGGCGAAGGAGCCGGGGGTGGCGATGTTGGTGACCTGGCGGGAGGCGCGACCGCCGCCGCGAACCTCCACCGGCACCTCCTCGGCCGACGTCACGCAGAGCGGGAGGTGCTCGGTGGCCCGGGCGGTGCACAGGGCGACCTCACCGGCATCCCCGCTGATGGTGACCTCCGACCCGAGTGGGAGGTAGATCCAGTCGGACACGGCCTCGAAGACGCCGGTGCGACCAGCGAGCACGTGGGCCTCACCGTGGACCGAGACGGTGACGTCGGTGGCCGAGAGCGGGACGAGGACGCCCTCGATGCCGTCCAGGACCCGGCGGACCGGACCGCTTGCGAGGTCGAACACCTCGAGCCCGCTGTAGCTCCAGCCCGCGTCTTCCGGGGTCACGGTCACCAGGGTGTCGGCGGTCGCCAGGGCTCCGGCGCGGTAGTGGTTGCTCACGATGAGTGCTCCTTCAGAATCGGTGCAGCAGAAGGGTGGACAAGAGTGGCAGCGCGGTCGACGGCACCGCGCACGCTGAGGATCTCGGGGTAGAGCAGGGCTCGCCCCGGCACCAGGCCGCGGATGTTGTGCACCTGCAGGGCGCGCTCCCACGCGTCGAAGACGCGGTCGTGCTCACGGCCGGCGTCACCGCCCAGGAGCAGGATCGGGCAGGTCGTGGCGGCGGCGACGCGGGCCGGGTCCACCGTGGCAGGAATCTTCAGCCAGGTGTGTGCGGACGAGGAGCCGAGCCCGCTGGCGATCGCGACCGTGCGGATCAGCGCGTCCTCCGACGGGTCGAGCTCGACCCCCCCGTCGGGCCTCCTGCGGTAGGGCAACGGCTCGATGAGGGCCATGGTCCCGGCATCCGCCAGGGCACTCGTGATCCGGGCCACCGTCTCCAGCGTGCGCGGCACACCGGGATCGGTGGCCTCGATGCGCAGCAGGGTCTTGCCGCCGTCGAGGCCGAGGGAGAGGACGTGCTCGACGTCGTAGGCGGTGACCCGGTCGTCGAGCTCCCAGTGGGCTCCGGCGATGCCGCCACGGTTCATCGTGCCGATGGCGAGCCGACCGTCCAGTGCTCCGAGGAGGGCGAGCTCCTCAAGCACGTCGGCGCTGCCCAGCACCCCGTCGACCCTCGGGTCGGCGAGGCCGGTCAGCAGTCGCTCGAGGAGGGAGCGGCGGTCCGAGGCAGCCATCGCGTCGGACCCGATCGCGAGCTTGCCCCTCGCCGTGTGGTCGGCGGCGAGCAGCAGCATCCGGCCGTCGTCTCCGACCAGTGGCCGACGACGCCGACCTGTCAGCGCCCGGGCGAAACGCGACGGCTCGCGCACCCGGGCGTCGGTCAGTGCGTGAAAGTCCTTGTCGCTCAGTGCCCTCAGGTCTTCAGCCACGGTCGAGCACCCGCGGCTCGGGTGCTGTCGCCGCAAAAGCCTCCAGCTCGGGCAGGGTCGGCATGGCATCGGCGCAGGTCAGCCGGGAGGTCACCAGGGCGCCAGCAGCGTTCGCGACCGCGCCGATCCTGGCCAGGGACCAACCGCGCACCAGGCCTGTCGCGAGCGCCCCGCCGAAGGCATCACCGGCGCCGGACCCGCAGCGCACCTCGACACGGATCGGGTCGACCACCACGCGCTCGGCGGCCGAGGCGAGGAGCACCCCGTCGGCGCCCATCTTGACGACCGCGACCGAGACCCCTCGAGCCAGCAGGGCATCTGCCGCCCGGTGTGGCTCACCGGTGCCCAGCGCCATCTCGCACTCGCTCCGGTTGCCGACGACGACGCTCGAGAGCCCGATCGCCCGGGCCGCGGTGTCGGCCGCCATCGCCGGATCGGCCCACAGCGTCGGCCGCAGGTCGAGGTCGAGGACGGTGTGCTCGCGTCGGGCGCGCCGCTCCATCCACCGCATCGCGGTGTGCGCCGTGGCGCCCACCGCGAGGGTGCTCCCACTCATCCACAACACGCGGCACCCGTCGAGGACCGCCTCGTCCACGGCGTCCACCCCGATCCTGGTGTCGGGTGCGTCAGGGGCACGGAGGAAGGTGATGGTCGGCTCGGCCGGGTCCTCCAGGGCCACGAGCACCACCGGCGTGCGCCCACCCGAGCACCGGGTGACGTAGCGGGTCTGCACCCCGAGGGCGGCGAGCCTGGCGAGCGCGTAGTCCCCCATCGGGTCCTCGCCCACCGATGTCACGACGGCGGAGCGGAGACCGAGGCGGGCCGCCGCGACGGCGACGTTCGTGGGGCTGCCCCCGATCGACTTCACGAACGTCTGCGGGTCGAGGAAGGAGGCGTAGGGCTCCTGGGCGTAGAGGTCGACGCTCACCCGCCCGAGGGCCAGCAGGTCGAGCCCCTCCTGCGTCATGCGTCCTGCTCCAGCATCGGCGCCACGACGTCGTGCAGGTAGCGCATCGAGGTCTCGACGCCGGTGACGGGCCCCTCGCCGGGGGACGGCATCCCTCCGGTGATGGCGGTGTCCTGCTCGATGACGTACCACCCCTGGTAGCCGGCACGCTCCAGGGTGAGCACGACATCGGCCAGGGCGAGGTCACCCTCGCCGAGGGGCGGG
>JBDTDY010000222.1:0-3224 GCA_039922835.1 Ornithinibacter sp. | reverse complement strand
GCGTGCCACCGGCCGTCGGCGCCGCGGTACCTCGTCGTGGCGCTGTCGCCGGTGCCGACGCGTGGCCTACCGCGCATCCGGTCTACCCCGCATCGGGATCGCGCATCGACGCGACGAACCGGTCGAGCTCGGCCCGCTCGACCCGCACCGAGCGGCCGAGGTGAACCGTGCGCAGCCGACGATCCGAGATCTGGCGCTCGATGCTGCGGCGGGTCCAGCGCAGCTGGGTCGCGACTTCGTTGAGGTTGAGCAGGAGGGTGGGCTGGGAGTGCGGTGTGATGTCCATGCCCCTAACGCGCCGTCGGGGCGCGCGGTGGCCACATCCGACCGCAAACTTTGTCCTCACGACCCCAGTGTCGGCCCACCTGACAGGAGCCCCACGCTGTGAATTTTGGGGCCCATTTTGGGGCCCAAGCCGGTGCCAATCACTGTCCGGATGCCGGACACGAGTAAGCCCCCGGCAGCGTTTCCGCTGGTCGGGGGCCCGTCGTCTGTCTCAACACAGAGCGCGCCCGGAGGGATTCGAACCCCCAACCTTCTGATCCGTAGCGCTGCGAGAGGACAGACAGCCAGCGACGACGTCCGTCCCGGAACGACCCCACGAGGGCTGTTTCCGCAGGTCACAGCGTCGCAGACGGCGACGGTCGGACGACGTCGGATCGTTACGCAATAGCGATCATCCGGAGGTTCTGGGTCCCCTTTTGGGTCCCTTGACGTAGCCCGGGACCACGGCCGAGGCGACGCAATCCACGACTCGAGAATGATCGAAGCAAGGCCGCGGCCCGACATGGCTTGTACGTTACGGACGTCGAGTTGTACGCTTTGTGAATGGCCACCATGAGCATTAGCGACGCCCGGGACCACCTGCCCGACGCCATGAGGACCGCCCAGACCGAGGCGGTCTTCGTCGAGCGCAGGGGACGCCTGACCGGAGTTCTGGTGAGCCCGGAACGCTACGAGGAGCTGATGACGGCGCTTGAGGATGCCGAGGACGTCGCTGCTTTCGATGCCGTGATGGCCGAGGAAGGACCGAACATTCCATGGGACCAGGTCAAGGCTGACCTCGGCTGGGAGTGAGCGCCTACCGCATCGAGCTGCGCCCATCGGCAGTCCGCGCCCTTCGCAAGCTCGACCCCCAAGTTCGCCGCCGCATCCAAGGTGCCATCGCCCTTTTGGCCCATGATCCGCGGCCGCCAGGTGCGCGCGCCCTGCAGGGCAGACCTGGACTGCGGATCCGCGTCGGCGACTACCGGATCATCTACACCGTCGAGGACGATGTGCTGCTCGTGGTCGTCGTGCGCCTCGGACACCGACGAGACATCTATCAGTAGTAGTCGCGCCACCATGGAGGGACGACGCCGCTACGTGGACGAGGACTTGTCTGCGCCCGAGTGTGCGCAGCTCGCCTTCGCCAGTCTCCGCAGCTTGATCACGTCGCTGGCGCTCACACCGCCACAGTCAGCGATGTCGGAACGTTGGACCTATCAGTCCTCCAAGACGACGAAGCAGGCCCCCTGCTCGGCAACACCCCAACCCTTGAGTCACTCAGCACCGCCGCTGCCAGACCGCCAAGAGTATTCGTGTTGGACCCCAGCGGAACCGAGATCCTCCGAGAAGTAGACGACGCCCGATAGCCGCATTCACAGCCCCTCCGCCAGCAGCGCACCGCTCACGCGACACGCGGCAAGACAGGACGTTTCACTCTGCTTGGGTCTGTCCGCTGGACGGTGTTTCTGGCCCAACACGCCGACAGCAGTTGGCGAGGAAGGCTGATCACCGATGACCGAGACAATGAAGGGCATGACTTCGATGCCCAAGGAAGCGAAGAAGACCGCCAAGCCGGGCGAGGCTGAGCGGGCCGCGGTGCGGGAGCTGGTGAAGGCTGCTCGCGCCCGCGGTGAGGATCTGACCGGCCCGGATGGGTTGCTCAAGATGATCACCGCCACGGTGCTTCAGGCCGCGCTGGAGGAGGAGATGACCGAGCACCTCGGTCACGACAAGCACCACGCGCCGCCGGGAGGACCCGGCGGGAACATCCGCAACGGCACCCGCCCCAAGACGGTGCTGACCGACGCCGCTGGGAAGGTCGATATCGAGGTGCCGCGCGACCGGGCGGGGACGTTCGAACCGGTGATCGTGAAGAAGCGGCAGCGCCGCCTCAATGATGTCGACGCGGTCGCGATCTCGTTGTACGCCAAGGGGTTGACTACTGGTGAGATCAGCGCGCACTTCGCTGAGGTGTATGGCGCGTCGATCTCCAAGGACACGATCTCGCGGATCACCGACAAGGTTGTGGAGGAGATGCAGGCGTGGGCCTCGCGGCCGTTGCACGGGGTGTACGCGGCGATCTTCATCGACGCGATCTACGTCAAGGTCCGCGACGGGCAGGTCGGCAACCAACCGTTCTACGCCGCGATCGGGGTCGACCTGAACGGCCGCCGGGACGTGCTCGGGTTGTGGGCCGGCAAGGGCGGCGGTGAGAGCGCGAAGTTCTGGATGAGCGTGCTCGCGGACCTGAAGAACCGAGGCGTCGCCGACGTGTTCTTCGTCGTCTGTGACGGCCTGAAGGGCCTACCCGACGCGGTGCACGCCGTCTTCCCCCAGGCGATCGTGCAAGCGTGCGTGATCCACCTGATCCGGGCCACGCTGCGCTACGCCTCACGCAAGTACTGGGACCAGCTCGCCAAAGACCTGCGAGCGATCTACACCGCACCGAGTGTGGACGCCGCGTGGGCGGCGTTCGAGGAGCTCGAGGAGAAGTGGGGCAAGCCCTACCCGGCGATCCCGAAACTGTGGCGGGCAGCGTGGGAAGAGTTCACACCGTTCCTCGCGTACGACGTCGAGATTCGGCGAGTGTTGTTCTCCACCAACGCTATCGAATCCCTCAACGCCCGATACCGCCGTGCGGTCGGGGCCAGGGGACACTTCCCCACCGAGCAGGCCGCGCTCAAGTGCCTGTACCTGGTCACCCGCGGGCTGGACCCCAAGGGCACCGGGCAGGCACGATGGGCCATGCGGTGGAAGCCCGCCCTGAACGCCTTCGCCGTTACCTTCGCCGACCGCATGCCGGCCGCCGAAACCCTTTAGGAAGATGAACGCCAGAAACACCGGAAGTCGGACAGTCCCTCCTCGCCGGCGGACGCTGACACCGCGACTGCCAGGTTGGCTACGGTGTCGAATGATGCTGTCGTCCCGTTGTTTTCGTGGTCAGCGGGGGCTGTCGG
>JBDTDY010000221.1:0-2566 GCA_039922835.1 Ornithinibacter sp. | reverse complement strand
GGCCGGGTGCCGCTGTCCGATGCCCTGCTCGTGGTCCTTGCCGGTGTGGGGGCGGGCACGATCAACGCGATCGTCGGGTCCGGCACGCTGATCACCTTCCCGACCCTGCTGCTGCTCGGCGTCCCCCCCGTGACGGCGAACGTGTCCAACACGATCGGACTCCTTCCGGGCGGGGTCGCCGGAAGCCTGGGGTATCGCGCCGAGCTCGTTGGGGCGGCTCCGGCACTGCGCCGGCTCGTTCCGGCATCCTTTGTCGGCGGGGTGCTCGGTGCCCTACTGCTCCTCGTCCTCGACCCGGCGCTGTTCCGAGCGATCGTCCCCGTGCTCATCCTCATCGGGGTGGTGCTCGTCGTCCTGGGCCCGCGGCTGAGTGCCTGGACGCTGCGTCGACGGGCAGCGGGCACGGCATCCGATGCGCGGCACACGTCGCTCATGCAGGCGGGCGTCCTGGGCACGGGGGTCTACGGGGGCTACTTCGGTGCGGCCCAGGGCGTGCTGCTCATGGGAATCATGGGGGCGCTGTCCAGCGAGCCGCTGCAACGGCTCAACGGCTACAAGAACGTGCTGTCCACCGTCGTCAACGGGGTGGCCGCAGGGGTGTTCCTGCTCGTCGCCCGGGACCGCATCGACTGGACGGTGGTGGGACTCATCGCCGTCGGGTCACTCATCGGGGGCGTGCTGGGATCAACGGTCGGCAGGCGGTTGCCACCCCAGGTCCTGCGCGCCCTGATCGTGGTGATCGGTGTGGTGGCGCTGGTCAAGCTCGTCCTCTTCCCCTGACCCAGTGCCACCACCGCGGCCACGGCGACCAGCCACCAGAGCAGGGATGCCGTGTCACGTGCCGGCGGCGTCGTGCTGACGTGCGCCGCCGGCACGGAGATCGGGGAACGGACCGCGGAGCGCAGGGCTGGTGGGCCCTGTGCCGGTCGGACTGGTGCGAACGTAGCGGGACGAGCGACGGCACCCGGGACGTGAGCGGAACCGGCTAGGACCAGGGTGCGAGGCACGTCTCCGGGTGCGGGGTGGGTGGACCAGAGCGCGCCCTCCCGAGGCGCGGGCGCGGTCGCGGGCGCGGAGTGGGGAGGGCGCGGCGCAGTGGGACCCATCAGTTGGAGCGCGCGATCCAGCTGGGCATGGTCCAGGCCCAGCAGGTGCCCGAGCTCATGGATCAGCACCGCGACCAGGTCGTAGCCACCAGGGCCCCAGCCATGACCCGCGGCGTCGAGGTCGAGCCACACGCCGCCATGGCTCGAGTACCCCACCAGAGCCCCCGGGAGGTCTGTCACGCGCACCGGGGCGGAGGCCAGCCCGCGGGTGTCCAGGCCTGCAGCGGCCCACGCCGTCACGGCGGTGCGCCTGCCGACCGCCACCTGCAGACGCGACGGGGATTCGCTGGCCGTACCGGACCCGAGGGCGTCGGCGAGCAGGGCGCTCTCGTCGTCGAGGATCGTGACCACCGCGGTGGCGTCGGCGATGGTGGCGCGGACGGGGGAGGAGAGGGTGACGGTGAAGGTCTCGGTCCCTTCCCGCCGCTTGTCGTTCGTGATCCACACGGTGACCGTGGCGCCGGACTGACCGGCTGCGATGGTCACGCTCTGGTTGACGGTGCTGTAGTCCTTGGAGTCGGCCGAGCCGTTTGAGGTGCGCACCTGCACCGTGACGCCACCGGAGGGGGCCGGCGAGGAGAGGCTGATCGTCAGCACGACGTACCCGGGCGAGGCGCCCTCCAGGACCGTGGCGTCGGCGATCCCCAGGGCCGGGGTCAGCGGGGGCGGCGGTGCGTCGTCGTCGGTGATCGAACCGCTGAGGACCGTGGGTCCGGTCGCCGTGTAGCCGGCCCCGGCCGCGAGGGTGAGCGTGACCGTCTCGGTCGGCTCGGCGATCGTGTCGTCGACGGGCCTGAGCGTGAGGGTCGCGACACCACTGCCTGCGGCGATGGTCAGGGTGGAGCCGACCAGGCTGCCACCGTTCACCGAGACCGTGTAGTCCGATCCGGATGCCGTCCCGCCCAGGGCGACGGTGACGGCGAGTGCGCTCGTCGTCACTCCGGACCGGGTGACGGTGAACACGATCGGGTTGTTGCTTGCTTCTGCGCCGGCCGCGTCGGTGACGGCGATGCTCACGGTCGGGGGGGTGGGTGCCGTCGCCGTCACGGTGACGGACTGGGTGCGGGTGCTCTGGTTGCCGAACACGTCGGTGGCGGTCCAGGTGATGGTCGTGGTGCCGAGCGCGAAGAGGTTCCCGTCCGGGACGCCGGTGCGGGTGACCAGCACGACGGTGCGCGGGATGTTGTCCGTCGCGGTGGCGGTGCCGATGGTGGCGTCGCTGACGTAGAGGGACGTCGCGCCTGCGGCGGCGGGGCGAGTCACGTCCGGAGGAACCGACAGCGTCGGGGGCACCAGGTCCGGGGAGTTCGTCACGGGCACACCGATGACGACGTGGACGTCGTCGAAGGTGCTCGAACCGCGCTCGACCAGGGCACCGATGGCGCCGTCACCGACCATCGCGTCGTAGGTGAAGGAGCCGATCTCGATGCCGCCGAGGGTGACCGTCACGGTCGTCCCGC
>JBDTDY010000220.1:0-2548 GCA_039922835.1 Ornithinibacter sp. | reverse complement strand
CTCGTGCAGTTGCGGATCTGTCTTGGCGATCCACTCCAACTGGGTCTGCTGCTTGTCGGTGAGGTCTTCGGGGTTCTTCCACAACGCGTATCGGGCCCGGGCGAAGTCCAGGGCCAACCCACGCGAGTCCTGCCGGCCCAGTTCGGGTGGGGCGACGTGTCCGCTGCGGCGTGCGGCCTGCCACGCCCGACGGCGTTCGACGTCCAACGCTTCGGTGGCCCATTTGACGATGTGGAACGGATCAGCGCACCGGATCGCCTTTGGGCAGCGCTCCTTGACCACGGTCGCGATCCAACCCGCGGCATCAGCCGACACATGCGTGATCGCCTGGGAACGCTCGGGACCCAACGCGTCGAAGAACCCGCGCAACGTGTCCTTGTCAGCGCCTTGACCAGCCCACACCAAACGCCGGGTCTCGTGGTCGACCACGACGGTCAGGTATTTGTGACCCCGCTTGTAACTGATCTCATCGATCCCGATCCGGCGCAGTCCCGCGAGCCGGTCGACCCTGGCCTCGATCACGGCGTTGACCCTGCCCACGATCGCGCCCACGGTGCGCCACGACACCCGCATCAGCTCGGCCACCGCCGACTTCGAGGACCGCACAGCCAACCACGCAACCTGATCATCGAACGCGTGAGTGTGACCCGCGCCGCGCTTGGCCCACGGCACTTCAGCCGACACCACCCCATGCGCTGGGCAGCGCACTCGAGGTAACCGGTACGTCAACTCAAGCCGCAACATGCCCAGATCCAACGCACGCCAACGGCGCGGCTGCACCCGTCCAGCGTCATAGCGCGGACAACGACGAGAACACACCCCGCACCTGCTCGCGGCGCGGCTGTTGGGCCGAACCTCAACGACGACGGTCGCGTTCTCCTCATCGAAATCGACAGCCTCAACGACTGTCTTTTCCGCACCCACAAGGACACGCCATAGTCTTGAATCGCGCACGCCGCTCTCCGTTACACCAGATTTCAGACCCTAGACAAGTCAGAAACCTAGTCACGAAGCGGCGTGCGCACCTGCATCACGACCCACCAGACCCACACATGCAGCAGGAGAGCCACATATTGCGCTCCAGCCACGCGCATCACCCCATAAAAGCGGGGTGCGCGTGGCTGTGGCGCAATAAGTCGAAGAGGGAGAGGGAGAGGGAGAAAAGAGAAGAGGGAGCAGAGCAGGAGGTGCTCAGATGGTGATCTCGCCCCGAGGAGTCTCGAAGGTCACCGACATCAGGCCGGGCGTGCCGTGCGGGGAGACGAACTCGAAGGCGATGACCGAGGACGTGTAGTCGGCGGGAAGCCCGAGCCACTCGCGGACCCGGTCGGGGTCACCGGCGATCTGCAGGGAGTCGATGGTGACCTCCGTGCTCGCGTCGTCGGAGGGGTGCGGCACGCCCTCTTCCCATTGCACGAAGAACGGGAGCTGCGGGTCGGCCTGCAGGCCCTTGACGCCGAGCTGCTTCCAGCGCAGCTCCACCCCGTCGGGGCGGTGCCGGTTGCCCTGCACCGACTCGCGGCCCAGGCGCGCCTCCTGCTCGGCCATGTCGTCGACGCGCACGACCCAGCCGAGCCACCCACCGCCGGACTCGGAGCGGGCTCGCACGACCTGGCCGAAGGGGGCCTTGTCGCTGGCGGGGTGGTCCAGGACCTCGACGACCTCGACGTAGCGCTCGTGGGCGAGCGGAAGGATGATGTTGCGCGTCCCGAAGCGGGGGTGGATCCCACCATCGACCGGCTCGACGCCGATCCGCTCCGCGAGGCGCGCTGCCGTGGCCTGGAGGCCGTCGTGCTCTGCGGCATAGGACACGTGGTCAACTCGCATGCCGCTCATCGTCGCACACGCGCGAGGGTGCTCAGGACCGACCCCCATGCAAGGGGGACCGCGCCGGCCATGGCAGCCACGCCCGTGTCAGAGGGAGCGCTGCCGGACCGCCTCGTAGACCACGACCGCCGCGGCGGTTGCCGCGTTGAGTGAGTTGACCGCGCCCACCATGGGGATCCTCACCCGCTCGTCGACGCCTGCGAGAGCCTCGTCGGTGAGTCCCTCCTTCTCGGTCCCGACCGCGATGGCCACCCCGCCTCGATAGTCGACGGCCGTGTGGGTGCTCTGGGTGTCGGGTGTCGTCGCAATCATTCGGATGCCGTTCTGCCGCAGCCACTTCAGCACCTCACCTGTCGTGGCGGTCGCCACCGGGACGGAGAAGACGGTCCCCTTGCTGGCTCGCACGACGTTGGGGTTGCCCCAGTCGGTCACGGGGGATGCGGCGATCACGGCAGCGACGCCCGCGGCATCGGCGGTGCGCAGCACCGCGCCGAGGTTGCCGGGCTTCTCCAGGCCCTCGCACACCAGCACGAGGGGCTCCGGGGGGAGGACGAGGTCCTCCAGCGCGACCCCGGCGACGGGGACGACCGCGAGGAACCCGTCGGGGCCTTCGCGGTAGGCGACCTTCTCGAAGGCGGAGCGGCTCAGCCGGAGCGTGGCGGCGCCACGTCTGCGCGCCCTGGCCACGAGGTGCTCCTGCTCGGCCGCGTCGAGCATGAGC